>CAIYCZ010000292.1 GCA_903924805.1 uncultured delta proteobacterium
CAGAAGAAAATGAGCCGTGCAACCAAGGAAGGTAAAGTTGTATCCTACATCCATCCCGGCGATAAAATCGGCGTACTTATTGAAATAAACTGTGAAACGGATTTTGTTGCCAAGAGCCCTGAATTTGTAACCTTCACCAAAGACCTTGCGATGCACATTGCAGCAGCAAGCCCCCGGTACCTGAAGAGAGAAGATGTCCCCCCGCAAGTCCTCGAACAGGAGCGCCAAATTCTGAAAACCCAGGCGCAAAATCTGAACAAGCCGGAAAAAGTCATTGAGAAAATTATTGAAGGCAGGCTGGAGAAATTTTATTCAGAAGTCTGCTTTCTGGAGCAGCCGTTTGTAAGGGATGATAAGATGACAATACAGGATGTGATAAAAGGTGTCATCGCAAAGTTCGGGGAAAACGTGAGCATCAACCGTTTTTGTCGATTCCAGCTTGGCGAAAGCAATTAACGGGAATGCCCATGGCAAAAAAAAGTGCAGCTACGGTCCGGCAGCAGGCATACAAACGGATTCTCTTAAAACTCAGCGGCGAGGTCTTAAGCGGGGATAAGGAATACGGCATCAGCCATGCTATGATGAGCAGCATCGCCAAAGAGATCCGCTCTCTGTATGACCTTGGCACCGAAATAGGGATTGTTATTGGCGGCGGCAATATCTTTCGCGGCGTTTCCGATAATACATTCGGCATGGACCGGGTCTCCGCAGACTACATGGGAATGCTCGCAACGGTTATGAACAGCCTGGCTCTGCAGGATTATCTGGAGAAGCAGGGGGTCCCGACCAGGGTGTTGTCTGCAATTGAAATGCGCCAGGTTGCGGAACCGTTTATCCGCAGAAGGGCCACCCGGCATCTGGAAAAAGGGCGCGTGGTTATTTTTGCTGCCGGAACCGGCAACCCGTATTTTTCCTCGGACACGGCAGCAGCGCTTCGCGCGTTTGAAATCAATGCAGAGGTTATTTTAAAGGCAACCAAAGTCGACGGGGTGTATGACAGAGATCCCATGATTTATGGCGATGCAAAAAAATTTGACCTGATTACCTACAAGGATGTGATCACGAAGAATATCAAAGTTATGGATCTCACCGCCATTGCGTTGTGTATGGACAATAATCTGCCCATCATAGTTTTTAACCTCACCATATCCGGCAATATCTGCAAGGCAGTGCTGGGGAAAAAGATAGGAACACATATACGAGGCTGAACCATGGATACTGCTTTTCTGGATAAGCTCAAGGCAGAAATGGAAAAGAGCATGGATGCTCTCAAGAAAGAATTCAGCAGGGTACGGACCGGCAGGGCATCAATCTCGTTGCTTGACGGTATCAGGGTAGAATATTACGGTACGCTCACCCCACTCAATCAGCTGGCAACGCTTTCGGTTCCCGAGCCACGCCAGATCAGCATCCAGCCGTGGGATGTTACGGTAATTAGGGAGATTGAAAAGGCGATCCAGAAGTCTGATCTTGGCCTGACCCCTGTTGTTGATAGTAAAATCATCCGTGTTTCGATTCCGCCCTTAACAGAGGAGCGGCGAAAAGAACTGGTGAAAGTTGTTAAAAAAATGGCCGAGGCATGCAAAGTATCCATGCGGAATCATAGACGGGATATTAACGAAGAGCTCAAGGAACTGAAAAAAGATAAGAAAATGTCAGAGGACGATTTTTTTAAGGGACAGAAAGAGGTCCAGGATTTGACCGATGACTATATAAAGAAGTGCGATGAAGTAACGCAGGCAAAGGAAAAGGAGATTCTGGAATTTTGAGGTGTTACCTGTTATACTATAATTATTAAGGAGGTGATAGGTGAATGGCTTTTAAAATTACAGATGACTGTGTTTCCTGTGGGACCTGTGCAGAAGAATGTCCATCAGAGGCAATTGAAGAGGGATCCGACAAGTATGTTATAAGTCAGGATAAATGTACGGAATGCGGAACCTGTAAAGATGTATGTCCGACAGAAGCAATTGTTGAAGAGAAGTAAACAGTGCCGGGGCAACAGAAACACTGTTGCCCCGCATAGTATTTCCAGGGTTATCCTTGTTCATCTTATCTCTATAAATCTTTTCGCAAAACGAGTTCACGCCTGTTCACATAACCCACGAGCGCAAAACCTATTCTCCCCTTCATGTACGTTTTAGCAGAGCAGTATACATCAGCCGAATCATATTTGCTTGAGTGAATTTATTTTTTATGATATTTTTTTAAAATTATAACTTTTTTATGAGTGATTCATAACCTGCCAGTCTTTTGCAGGCCCTATTAAACAAAGTTCACAGCACATCCCCCCATACACCCATCAGGGAGTCCCGGGATTTTGATTGACAGTTGCATATGGATTTGTCGGAACAGTTAATTAAAGAAAAGCTTCCAAAGCATATTGCCATCATTATGGATGGCAACGGCAGGTGGGCCAGAAAGCGTTCACTGGAAAGAATCAGGGGCCATCAGCAGGGCATGGAGACCGTGAAGGAAGTGGTTCGAACCTGCCGGGAACTGGGTATCCAGGTGCTAACGCTCTATGCCTTCTCAATTGAGAACTGGAGCCGGCCACAGAGAGAGATACATGCCCTCATGATGCTTCTCAAGCGGTTTATTCGCTCTGAAATTAAAGCGCTGCAGAAAAATGATATCCAGATCAGAAGCATAGGTCACCTGGAAAGCCTGCCGGCGGATGTTCAGAACATCGTGCAGGAGGCTGTGGAAAAGACAAAAAATAACCGGAGCATGGTGCTCAACGTTGCATTAAGCTACAGCGGCCGTGATGAAATTCTCCAGGCCATTATAAAGATAGTTGACAAGGTTGCACACCATGACTTTTCCCTGTCCGGACTTAACGAACAGACGTTTTCGCAGTTTCTCTATACCGCCGGGCTCCCGGACCCTGATCTCTTAATCAGGACCAGCGGGGAGCTGCGCGTGAGCAATTTTTTACTGTGGCAGATGGCATATACGGAACTGTATGTAACAGATATATTCTGGCCCGATTTCAGAAAAGAAGACCTCTATAAAGCCCTTCTTGATTATCAGAAGCGGGAGAGGAGATTCGGGCTCACCGGAGAGCAGATAACAAAATAGATTCCTATGGCACAGCACAAGGCGACGATGGTTCTGCAGCGGGTAGTTACGGGAGCGATTTTGATTCCCGTCCTCACTGCTTCAATACGGTGGGGCGGTGAACTGCTTTTTCTCATCATGGTGCTTCTCCTTGCCGGTGTAGGCCTTACTGAATATTTCAGGGCAGCGCTGCCTGATGAACATATCGGTGAAAGGGTCCTGGGAACAGGACTGGGGCTTTTTATTCTGATATGTATTTTCCTGGAATCACGGGTACTGCAGGGAAACGGCAGCAGCTGGTATTTTTTGTCTATTGCCGGCTGCGCGACCAGTTTTTTTGTGTTATTTTTTTATACTATCTTCACCGCGCAGGAAATGGCAGCAGCCGTGAACCGCATGGCGCTCAAGATATTCGGGATGTTATATGTCTGCCTGTTTTTTTCCTACATGATTCTGCTCAGGTCTAAACCCCAGGGCCCGTCTCTGATACTGTTTCTTCTTTTCGTAACCTGGGCAGGAGATTCCGGCTCATATATTGTCGGCTCATGGAAAGGGAAGCGCCCCCTCTGTCCGCGGATCAGCCCGAAGAAGACCGTCGAAGGTGCGGCAGGGGGCTTTATCTGGGGAATCAGTGTTGCAGCCGTGAGCGTGTTTTTTCTTTTCAAAGGCACACCTCCCGGCTACGGCCTTATGATTGGCGCAGGCGTCAATATCATGAATCAGCTGGGAGACCTGAGTGAATCAATAATTAAGCGGGCATTCGGCATAAAAGACTCCGGCGTCATATTTCCCGGGCATGGCGGTGCTCTGGACAGGATTGACAGCCTGCTGTTTGCTGCCCCGTTTCTTTTTTATTGTGCTCCGGCACTGATAACAGCATGAAACATATAGCACTTATCGGATCAACGGGGTCTATCGGGACTGCGACGCTTACGGTATGCGAGGAGCATCCTGAAAGGTTCCGGGTTGTGGGGCTTGCAGCAGGAAAGAACGTGCGGTTAATTGCTGAGCAGGTGCGGAAGTTCAAGCCCCGGCTCGTGTGCCTTGCAAGTGAGAAAGCAGCCGCAGCGCTTGCCTCATGCATTGATACGAGGAAGACCCGGGTTATGTGGGGCAGTGAAGGGCTCACCGCGGTTGCAACAATGCCGGCGGCCGAGACCCTGGTTTCAGCCATTTCCGGAGCAGCCGGGCTGCTGCCGACATTTTCTGCGATCAGGGCAGGCAAAGATGTGGCACTTGCCAATAAGGAAGCACTGGTCATGGCAGGAGAACTTCTTGTCCGGGAGGCTTCCCGCAGCGGGAAGCAAATCATCCCGGTGGACAGCGAGCACAGCGCAGTTGCCCAGATACTGAACGGACGGGGCCTCAAAGATGTCCGCAGAATTATTTTAACAGCCTCAGGCGGGCCGTTTCTTGGTTTTTCAAAGAAGGATCTCGCACGGGTGACGCCGCGGCAGGCGCTCAGGCATCCACGCTGGAAGATGGGCAGCAAGGTAACTATTGACTCAGCGACCCTCATGAATAAGGGACTGGAGGTCATTGAGGCACACTGGCTGTTTGGCATAGCACCTGAACATATACAGGTGGTAATTCATCCGCAGAGCATCATTCATTCAATGGTGGAATATATTGACGGGACGGTGCTTGCCCACCTCTCCCAGCCTGACATGAAAGGCCCTATTGCCTATGCGCTTTCCGGTCCCGAGCGGCTGTCAAACACCGTTAAACCGCTTCCCGTTGCCGCGATGGGAAACCTGACATTCAGGGAGCCGGATGTAAAACGCTTTCCTGCTCTGGGACTGGCATACCGTGCCCTTGCAGAGGGAAATCTCATGCCGGCAGTAATGAATGCAGCGAATGAAATTGCCGTTCAGAAATTTCTTGAAAAGAGAATCAGCTTTCCTGCTATAACAAAGACTATAGAAAAAGTTATGGGTGCGTTCCATTTCTCAGCTGCCATGTCACTGGAAAGTGTCCTGTGGGCTGACCGGTGGGCGCGCATGGAAGCTGAAAAAGCCATAGAAAAACTTCATTAATAATAGGGGTACCAATGGACAGCGTAATGAGAGTACTGGAGTTTCTCCGCTACTATGTAATCCCAACATCCATACTGCTGGGCATACTTATCTTTGTGCATGAGTTCGGGCATTTTATTGTGGCAAAGCTTGCGGGAGTCAGGGTGCTGAAATTCTCCCTCGGTTTCGGCCCCAGGATAATCGGCAAAAAGGTGGGTGAAACAGAATATCTTATCTCCGCACTGCCGCTCGGCGGCTATGTCAAGCCGCTGGGCGAAAGCCCTGACGAGCCGGTAGCCGAGGAGGACAAGCCGTTCTCGCTGTCACATCAAAGTGTCATGAAACGGTTTGCAATTATTGCGGCCGGGTCCTTTTTTAATATCATGTTTGCCTGCCTGCTGTTTACCGTCATTTTCATGCTTGGTACGCCGATGCTTATTCCTAAAGTAGGGAAGGTGATGGATGGCTCTCCGGCAAAAACTGCGGGAATCAGGGAAGGGGATATAATTCTCTCTATTGATGGCAAGCCGATTGATCTGTGGGATGAACTCTCTCAGGCTATAGAAACAAGCAGCGGGAATACGCTGACCTTTGTCATAAAGAGAGATGGAGTGCTGCAAACCGTGACGCTGGTGCCACAGATATTTCCCGCCAAAGATATCTTCGGTCAGGAGAAAAAGAGCTATAAAATCGGCATTGTGGCTGCAACGGGAAAAGAGTCAATCAGAGAAAAACGCTACAACCCGGCTCGGGCATTCCTGAAGGGGACCTATCAGACCTGGAATATAGCAAAGCTCACCCTGCTGAGTATCGTGAAGATTATCCAGAGGACGCTTCCCGCAGAAACGCTGGGCGGGCCGATTCGCATTGCTGAAATTGCCGGCGAATTTGCCGAGGCAGGCATTATCAGCTTTTTTTCGCTCATGGCGGTCATAAGTGTTAACCTCGGCGTGCTCAACCTGCTGCCCATACCCATACTTGACGGCGGCCATCTCTTTTTTCTTTTTCTGGAAGCAGTGAAGGGGCGCCCCATAAGCATCAAGAAAATGGAGGTTGCACAGCAGGTCGGCCTTGCCATATTGATTATGCTTATGGTGTTTGTCTTCTATAATGACATTGCCCGGCTCATTCATGGATAGCACTGCATCAGGGAACCGCATAACCGTACTGGCTATTGATACAACGTCCCCGGTGGGAAGCGTTGCGCTGACCAAAGGCGACTGCCTTCTCGGCGAATACCTGCTCGCGGTCTCAGCAGCCCATTCCGAAAAAATTCTCTCCATGATTGACCATCTGCTGAAAGACAGCGGGACTTCACTGGATGCAGTTGATATAGTGGCTGTCTCGTCAGGGCCCGGTTCATTTACCGGCCTTCGGGTTGGCATAAGCACGGCGCAGGGACTTGCGCTGTCGCTGGGGAAGGATGTCGTGAGTGTTCCCACGCTTGAAGCTATTGCGTTTCAGGCACGGGGAGGCAGGGAGCACATCTGTCCCATGATAGATTCCCGGCGGGGGGAAGTATATGCCGCATTGTTCAGGTGTTCACCAGCAGGCGACCTGGAAAAGCTCAGAGAGGAGACGGTGATTACCCCTGAAAAATGGCTTGAAGGAATACGGGAGCCAACCGTGTTTTCAGGAAGCGGGGCATGTCTCTATTATGAAAAGATTAAAGCGCTGCGGGGAGATACTGCTGCAATTCTTCCCCCGGAGTCCGGCATACCCAGGGCTGCGACGGTTGCCCGGCTGGCATTAAGAAACTACCTCCGCGACAGAAAAAATGAGTTGTATTCAATTTCTCCGGTTTACATCAGGCCGCCCGAGGCAGAACTGCATGCAGATAAACGAAAAAGCAGTTTTAATCCCGCTGTTTCAGGGAAACCGGAAAGGGAACAGGGACCGTGAAACAATGATTGACGGGCAGGATGTCTTTTTTATATAGTAAAATTAAAGCAGTTAAAAGTTGCAGCATATGCAAATTAAACGCAGCAGCGAAGTATCCATACGTGCTGTCGTAAAAAAAATCCGGGGCAGAGACAGGCGAAAAAAATATTTTCTGATGCGGCAACTTTTGACAGGTATTAACCGTTTATAAAGGGAGGTATGCCTCAATGGAGAAAAGGGATATTGAAATTATAGAAAAATACAGCCCGGTGGATGATGAATTAAAAAGACACGTAGAGGAGCATCAAAAGTTTGAGAAAATCCTGGAAGACTTCAACCGCCGGGTTTATCTTTCACCGGAAGACGAGGTGGAGAAAAAAAGAATTAAAAAGCTGAAGCTCAAAGGCAGGGATAAAATTGAAGAGATTTTGGCAAAGTATCGCAACCTCCAGAAACATTAATCGTTAGATCCGGCTGCAAAGATCCAAAAGCTTATAGATTGTCCTAAAATATAGTATACTATATTTTAAGTATATATACGGAAAATGCAAGATAACAAATTCGGGCTGTGTGGCTCCAGAGAATTCCGCAACCCGTATTTTAATGGCAGGTGATACGGTGAAACTTACAGGAGCACAGATTTTTTTAGAATGTCTGCAACGGGAACAGGTGAAAGTGATTTTCGGCTATCCCGGCGGATCGGTACTTGATGTATATAATCATCTCTATGATGCCAGCATCAAGCACATACTGGTGCGCCATGAGCAGGCTGCTGTTCATGCGGCAGATGGATATGCCCGGGTGACCGGGGAGGTGGGAGTCTGCCTGGTAACCTCAGGCCCGGGAGCGACAAATACGGTCACCGGTATTGCAACCGCCCATATGGATTCGATACCGGTTGTTGTGTTTTCCGGCCAGGTCCCTACTATGCTCATCGGCAATGACGCATTTCAGGAGGCAGACATTGTGGGCATCACCAGACCCTGCACGAAACACAACTACCTGGTGCGGGACGTAAAAGAACTGGCAGCCGTTATCAAAGAGGCTTTTTACATTGCCCGGTCAGGCCGCCCCGGACCGGTGCTTGTCGATCTGCCCAAAGATGTCCTGAGAGCAAGCGATACGTTTCATTACCCGGAACATATCACCATGCGCAGCTACCGGCCTACCTACAAGGGTAACAAGCGGCAGATAGTGCGTGCCATGGAGGAAATGGTAGCCGCAAGGAAACCGGTAATCTATGCCGGGGGCGGGGTTATTTTATCCAATGCCTCAAAAGAACTGACAACCTTTGCCAGGAAACTGAATATCCCGGTGACAACGACCCTCATGGGTCTGGGGGCATTTCCCGGGTCAGACCCCCTGTGCCTCGGGATGCTCGGCATGCACGGAACCTACCGGGCAAATATGGCGGTGACCCACTGCGACCTGTTAATAGCCATTGGTGCGCGGTTTGACGACCGGGTGACCGGAGACCTCAATAAATTTGCCCCATCGGCAAAAGTCATCCATATGGATATTGACCCGACATCCATCAGCAAAAACATTAAGGTGGATATTCCCATTGTCGGCGATGTGAGGGAGATTATCAAAGAATGCCTCACCATCATAAGCGAACAGAAGATTCAGAAGGATCACCGCAAAGAGTGGCTGAATGAGATTAAACACTGGCGGGAGAAGCATACGCTGGCATACAAGAAGAGCACGAACATCAAGCCGCAATATGTTATTGAAAAAATATACGAGCTGACAAAGGGGGACTGCATTGTGGCTACCGAAGTCGGCCAGAACCAGATGTGGACTGCCCAGTACTTTACATTTGACAAACCGCGCCGGCTCCTTACCTCCGGCGGACTCGGCACCATGGGGTACGGGTTCCCTGCGGCGATTGGCGCTCAGGTTGCCTTCCCTGATAAAACCGTTATTGACATTGCCGGGGATGGAAGCATCCAGATGAACATTCAGGAACTGGCAACCGCCGTGCAATACCAGCTGCCGGTAAAAATCGTCATTCTCAATAATCACTGTCTGGGCATGGTCAGGCAGTGGCAGGAGCTTTTTTACGACAAGCGGTATTCGCACTCACGGTTCGAGACCCACCCCGACTTTGTGAAGCTGGCAGAAGCATACGGGGCGGTGGGGCTTCGCGCAACGAAACCTGAAGAAGTAGAAAAGGTCATCAAAAGGGGCCTTGCAACGCACAAGACGGTCATCATGGAATTTGTCGTGGAAAGTGAGGAAGGTGTGTATCCCATGGTGCCTGCCGGAGCGTCGATTGACAAGATGATCCTTCTGTAAAGAAGCTGAAAGCTGATAGCTGACAGCTCATAGCTTAAAAATATACTCGAGGAAGCTACCGTATGCGTCACACCATCTCAGTATTAGTCGATAACAAGCCGGGTGTATTAGCCCGGGTGGCAGGGCTGTTCAGCGGCAGGGGGTTTAACATAGAGTGCCTTTCGGTAAATGAAACCCTTGACCCGACGGTTTCCCAGATGACGCTCGTCACCAGGGGCGATGATCAGCTTATAGAGCAGATTATCAAGCAGCTCAATAAACTTATAGATGTGATTAAAGTTGTTGACCTTGAAAACGGTGATTATGTGGGCCGGGAAATGGCGCTTATCAAGGTGAGTGTTGAAAATACAAAACGCTCCGAGGTGTTGAGCATTGTGGATATCTTTCGCGGCAAGGTGGTTGACATCAGTCCGAGTTTTTATACCATAGAGGTTACCGGTGACGAAGCTAAGATACGGGCCATTGTTGAGCTGTTCAAGCCCATCGGCATAAAGGAAATCGCCCGCACCGGGAAAGTTGCCTTAACCCGCGAGAGCAAGGAGCGGAAAGCATAAAAGAGCATGGTATGAAGCCACGATTTGCAAAACGCTACCAGGGAGAAGAACAGCCGCGCATGAATACCATAAAAAAGGGTATCTATGTGCTTCCGAGCTTTCTCACGTCGCTGAGCCTGCTCGCTGGATTCTACTCTATTATAGCAACGCTCAATGGTGACTTCATAAAGGCAGCCTGGGCAATTCTGGTGTCCGGCATATTTGACGGTGTTGACGGCCGGGTTGCCCGCATCACCCACTCGACCACCCGGTTTGGCGTTGAATATGACTCGCTTTCTGACCTGGTTGCCTTTGGCGTAGCACCGGGCGTGCTCGTCTACTGGTGGGCGCTGAAACCGCTTGGCAGGTGGGGATGGCTTGCTGCATTTCTGTATGTGGCCTGCGGGGCCATACGCCTTGCCCGGTTTAACGTGCAGATAAATACGGTGGAAAGCAAATACTTTCAGGGATTGCCAATACCTGCTGCTGCCGGGCTGGTCGCTACCGTCATTATCTTTCTTTTACACGTAGGGATGGAGCCGCAGGTGGTGCAGATACCGCTGCTGCTCATTGCCTATATGCTTGCCTTCCTGATGGTGAGCACGGTGAAGTTTAACAGCTTCAAGGAACTGCAGCTTGCCCGCAGGAAGCCGTTTAATGCCATAATAGTTTTGATTTTATTGATCGTTTTTATCTTATCAGAGCCGCAGATCATGCTTTTTTCCCTGTGCTTTGCCTATGTGCTATCAGGGCCGACCACCTTTTTTGTGCACCTGCTTAAGAGAAGCAAAACACCGGAAACAAAGGGTGCTGATGGACTGCAACCAACGATAGAGAATAAAAATGCCTGGCAGAAAATCAAACACTGAGATGCACTACATAAAGATATTTGATACAACGCTCCGTGACGGAGAGCAGTCTCCCGGCAATACCATGAACATCCAGGAAAAGCTGCGGGTAGCGCGGCAGCTGGAGAGCCTGGGAGTGGATATTATCGAAGCCGGCTTTCCCATTGCGTCCCCGGGAGATTTTGCCGCAGTGCGGGAAATCGCGCGCACGGTTAAAAAATGCGAAGTGGCCGGGCTTGCGCGAGCCAATGACAAGGATATTGACCGTGCCTGGGAAGCGATTAAGGAGGCGAAAAATCCGCGCATCCACACATTCATCTCAACCTCTGATATTCACCTCAAGCACCAGCTCAGGAAAAACCGCGACGAAGTGCTGGAGATGGCGGTGCACGCGGTGAAACGCGCGAAAAAATATACGCCCAATGTGGAGTTCTCCGCAATGGATGCCACCAGAACCGACCGGGAGTATCTCTGTACCGTACTGTCAGCGGTCATAGATGCCGGAGCCATAACAATAAACATTCCCGATACCGTGGGATATGCAATTCCCCATGAGTTTGGTGATCTGATCCGCTATATCAGGGAGCATGTCTCCACTATATCCCGGGCGACTATCAGCGTTCACTGCCACAATGACCTGGGGCTTGCCGTTGCGAATTCCCTTGCCGCCGTGATGAACGGGGCGCGGCAGGTGGAGTGTACCATCAACGGCATCGGCGAGCGGGCGGGCAATGCCTCTATGGAAGAGCTGGTCATGATCCTGCGCACGCGACGGGATCAGCTATCTCTTGATAGCAGAATTGTTACTAAAAAAATCTATGGGACGAGCCGGCTTATAACCTCCATAACCGGTGTGCCGGTGCAGCCCAACAAGGCAATTGTCGGCGCCAATGCATTTGCCCATGAGTCAGGGATTCACCAGGACGGGCTGCTTAAAGATAAGATCACCTATGAAATCATGACGCCTGAATCTATCGGCATCAGCAAAAGCACGCTGGTGATTGGGAAGCACTCCGGAAGCCATGCCTTCCTGGACCGTGTGACAGAGCTTGGTTACAAGCTCAGCAAGAATGACCTTAAGGTGGTTTTTGAGCGGTTCAAGGAGCTTGCAGATAAGAAAAAGGAAATTTATGATGAAGACAT
Organism: uncultured delta proteobacterium; assembly: GCA_903924805.1. Lineage (GTDB taxonomy): Bacteria > Desulfobacterota > WTBG01 > CAIYCZ01 > CAIYCZ01 > CAIYCZ01. Next base: position 11,779 of record CAIYCZ010000292.1, read on the forward strand.
AGAGGCGATCGTCACCGAGGTAAGTCTCAGGGCTCCGGACAAATACAAGCTGCTCAACATGAATGTGATGAGCGGCACGGGTGCCATTCCTGCCGCAACGGTTGAAATGGAAGTGGACGGGAACGTTATCAAGGATGTGGGGTTCGGCGACGGGCCGGTGGATGCTGCATTCAAAACGATTGCCAAAATTACCGGAACAAAGAGCCGGCTGCTGAAGTATGCGGTAAACTCCATCACCGGCGGCACCGATGCACAGGGAGAGGTGACGGTGCGGCTTGAGGAGGACGGCTGCGTGATGGTGGGGCAGGGCTCTCACACCGATATTATCATGGCAAGCGTGCTGGCCTATGTGAATGCGCTGAACCGCCTCGAGCACCTGAAGCACCGGTCGGTAAAAGGAATCTACCAGTAAATCTCAATCTCAGATCTCAAATCTCAGATTTCAAATTTGGCGAAGTTAACTTTTTACAATTGTTTGAGATTTCTGATTTGAGGTTTGGGATTTTTTAATTTCAGCAGGTTGTTGAAAAAGTTGTTTTCCCCAGGCTGGTCAAAAACATTCAGATGCAAGGCGCGCGACATCGCGAGGAATGAGGCGTACTTTCGCAGTACGCTGCAATGACGAGGGGTGAGCGCAACGCAGCAGATGGATGTTTTTCAACAGCCTCTCAGGAAGATGTATGGGAATGACTACAGTTGAAAAAATTTTAGCAAGCCATGCAGGGCTTGACAGGGTAATTCCGGGACAACTCATCGAAGCACGGGTTGACTTGGTGCTTGCAAATGACATAACAGCACCGATTGCCATAAAGGAATTCAGGGAGGCGGGTGCCCGGAAGGTCTTTGACCGGGAGCGCATCGTGCTGGTCCCCGACCATTTTGCGCCCAACAAGGATATAGCATCAGCCGAGCAGTGCCGCATTATGCGCGAGTTTGCTGTTGAGCAGAGCCTCAAATATTATTTTGAAGTGGGAGAAATGGGTATTGAGCACGCGCTGCTTCCGGAACAGGGACTGGTGCTTCCCGGTGACATTGTTATCGGCGCAGACAGCCACACCTGTACCTACGGTGCGCTTGGGGCATTTGCCACCGGGGTTGGCAGTACCGATGTTGCCGCTGCCATGATTACCGGAGAGGCGTGGTTTAAAGTTCCTGAAACCATACGATTTGTCTATAAAGGCACGCTTCAGCCCTGGGTGAGCGGCAAAGACCTGATACTCTACACCATCGGTGATATTGGTGTTGACGGTGCACGGTACAAAGCAATGGAGTTTAGCGGAGAGGCGCTTGCCGCGCTGTCCGTCGAGTCCCGCTTAACCATGGCCAACATGGCAATAGAGGCAGGTGCCAAGTGCGGCATCTTTAACCCTGATGCAAAAACGATCCAGTTCGTGCGCGAGCGCACCAGCCGCGGCTATACGGTGTATGAGAGCGACCGGGATGCTCACTATGCAGAGGTTCGGGAATATGATGTGAGTTCAGTGGAGCCCCAGGTTTCCTTCCCGCACTCGCCGGCAAACACCCGCCCGGTCAGTGCAGCGGGAACTATTCCCATTAACCAGTCAGTTATCGGCTCGTGCACCAACGGACGCATAGAGGACCTGCGCAGTGCAGCCCAGGTGCTGAAAGGGCGCAGAGTCGCCTCCGGGGTGCGGCTCATCATTATTCCTGCAACCCAGGCAATATATAAGCAGGCACTGAAAGAGGGGTTGTTTGAGATTTTTCTCGATGCCCATGCGGTTATAAGTACGCCAACCTGCGGGCCGTGCCTTGGTGGACACATGGGAATCCTTGCAAAAGGAGAGACGGCAATTGCCACAACCAACAGAAACTTTGTCGGCAGGATGGGACACCCCGAGAGCCGGGTATTTCTCTCAAACCCCGCAGTGGCTGCAGCCTCGGCAGTACTTGGACGCATTGCATCACCGGAAGAGCTTTAAAATCCCCCTGAATCCCCCTTTAGCAAAGAGGGAAAATAAGTCCTCCTTTTTTTAAAGGGGAGTAAGAGAGGATTTTTAGTATGGAAAAATCAATACGCTTTTGTCCCTCCCTTTTCTAAAGGGAGGTCAGGAGGGATTTAAAAATACCAATGGAACTGAAAGGAAAAATCTGGAAGTTTGGCGATAATGTTGATACCGATGCAATTATTCCTGCGCGGTATCTTAACACCTCAGACCCTGCTGAGCTTGCCCGGCACTGCATGGAGGACGCAGACCCCGCGTTTCCCGGCACGGTGAAGAAGGGCGATATCATTGTTGCCGGGGCAAATTTTGGCTGCGGGTCGTCACGGGAGCATGCCCCGATTGCCATCAAGGCGGCAGGAGTGGCGTGCGTGATCGCAAAGAGCTTTGCCCGCATCTTTTACCGGAATGCGTTCAATATGGGCCTTCCCATTCTTGAATGCCCGGAGGCGTTTGACAGCGTTGCGGAAGGTGACGAGGTGTCCGTATCGCTTGCCAGCGGGGAAATTAGCGTCCCTGCAAAAGGTGTGAAGCTGAAAGCCCGGCCAGTGCCTGAATTTATGCAGTCGCTGCTCAATGCCGGCGGGCTTATGAGCTATGTAAAAAAGAAAGCACGGCTTTAAAAATAAAAAAGTCATTGCGGGGAGTCCTGATAAATCGGGACGACGCGGCAATCTGAAAAAGATTGCTTCACGTGCGTTCGCAATGACCCTGTGTTAAAAATTAAAGGCGCAGTCCCGAAACTAATCCAGGGCTGCGCCTTTTTAAATTAATTAATACGTTTTTCTTCCGGCAAGTCCTTTTGTTGCCTTTGAAATCTTTTTAGCCGGCTCCTTTGGTCTGAGGGCACGGGTAGCTTTGCCAGCCAGCCACATCTCTGAATTGGCCATGACAGACAGCTCCTTTTTCAACTGATCCTGATAGTTGCTCTTGCCGCATGAAGAGAGCACGCGCCTGGTTTCTGCTCCCATTACGACCTTTTTGTAGAGGTCGGTGAACACGGGCATAACCGCCTTTTTAAACGCGGGCTTCCAGTCAAGGGCTCCGCGCTGAGCTGTGGCCGAGCAGTTCAGGTACATCCAGTCCATGCCGTTTTCAGCGACAAGCTTTATCAGGCTCTCGGTGAGCTCTTCGACCGTCTCATTAAATGCCTCGCTGGGTGAGTGGCCGTGCTTGCGGAACGTTTCATACTGGGCTTCCATGATGCCGGCCAGCGCGCCCATCAGGACGCCGCGTTCGCCGACAAGGTCGCTGAAGACCTCTTTTTCAAACGTCGTCGGGAAGAGATAGCCGGAGCCGATGGCC
>CAIYCZ010000293.1 GCA_903924805.1 uncultured delta proteobacterium
GCATTTAATCAAAGACACGGCATCTTTCCACAGCCGTTTTGACAGGCAGACATAGCCAACATGATTAAAGTTTGGCTTGCCGGAACTTTTCCATTCAGTGCAGCAGGCAGGGTGAGGACAGGTGGTATTTTTCAGCTCTTCGAACTCCGGATAATTCTTCAGGGGCTGAAAGGGCTGGAGCTCGGCCTTGAGCGCGTAAACGCTTATAACCCCCCTGGCATAATAGGCTTCCAGTTCTTCCGGGCCATACCCATTAACTTTTGTCCATAAATTAATACCCTGCCATGATGAAGTTCCAAAAAAGCCAAACAGCAAGAGGTTCTTCATGCACAACAAAAACAGCGGTATGAGCACCGCAGATGATGATACAATAAATATTCTGTACCAATGTTTCCTCTCAGGCCTGCGCAAGCGAACATATATCGCCATGAGTCCTGCGGTTATGAGAAAAAAGACAGGATGAAACAGTGACCGGGTAAGCCCCAGGCACAAAAGTGACGTCCAGAACAGCACGAGATACGGGAGCTTATTCAGTGTGCACCAGCGTGCAAGGGAAAATATCGACAGGAGAACAAAGAACGCTTCGAAGTACGTATAATAGAGCAGGTTCTCATAGAGCATAAGGGATGGATTGAGCATAAAGACAATGGTTGCGATAGCTGCCCAGCGGCGTTTTATGCCGGTAGTCACCAGGGTGCCATAGAGTAAAAGAGGAATTAATGCACCGATGGTCTTAAATAAAATTTCATACGAGAGGCTGTAATCCGGGGAGCATTTGAGAACCAGGCCAAGGAACAAATTAAACAGCGGGGGTTGGGAGTTGAGATAAAAAAGGCTTCTTAAAAGATCGTCTTGCAGAAGCACAGGGTCTAAGTACTGGTAGGCAAAAAACAATGGCCGGGCATGGAAGGTTACTCCCTGTATAAAAAAAATAAGACGGGAGACTGCAAAAATAAACAGTATGAGAAGGCCTGGTTCAACACGCTTCAGCCGGGATGAAAGTGGCGGCATGACTTGAGGGTCCCCTGGCACATGAAAGAATGTAGTGGACTTAACGATTGAAATATTCCTTCTGCACTTTCTGCAGGTCTTCCCAGGTCTCGCGTTTCTTCTCAGGATAGCGCAGGAGGAATGACGGGTGATAGGTCGGCATAACCTTTATGCTGCCCAGGAGATGGAATCGCCCGCGCAGGGTTGTTATGCTTTCCCGGGTTTCAAGCAGGGCATGGCTGGCAATCCTGCCCAGGGTGCAGATAATCCGCGGCTGAATGACTTCAATCTGTCTTTTAAGGAATGGAATGCAGGCATGTATTTCATCGTCCTGCGGATCCCTGTTGTTTGGGGGACGGCACTTGACAATATTTGCAATATAGACCTCTGACCGGTCAAGTTTAATGGCGTTGATGATACGGGTAAGAAGCTGCCCGGCCTTCCCGACAAAGGGCTCACCCTGCATATCTTCATCATACCCCGGCCCCTCTCCGACAAACACCAGTCCGGCATCAGGGTTGCCGGTGCCAAAGACGATGGTTTTTCTGGATGCATGGAGCTTGCAGCGCGTGCAGTCTCCCATATCCTCGCGGATGGCCTTTAATGCATCCTTGTTCCGCGAAGGGCACACCTGCTTTGTTTCCCTGACGGGTGCTGCAGTGAGGGGGAACTCCCTGATTCCCTGCAGCTTCTGCAACTCAATATACGTGCGCAGGGATGCCAGTATCTCAAGGGCATCCTGTTTCCAGTTCACCGGAGCGTTCATTTTTTCTTCCGCGCCCTGCTTTCCTTCTGTAGGGTAATAATCCGGTCAAGCAGTATATGAGCTATTTCCTCCTTGGGCAGAGCCGGAAGGGTCTCAACGCGGCCGTCCCTGAATATGAGGCGTACCTCATTCATATCAGAGCCGAATCCGCTACCCTTCCTGCCCACATCATTTGCTACAATCAGGTCAAGGTTCTTTTTCTGCAGCTTCTCCAGGGCAAATGCATTCACCTTACGGGTTTCAGCAGCAAAGCCGATGAGCAGTTTTTGACCTTTTTTCATGCCCAGTTCCCCGAGGATATCCCGGGTTTTTTCCATCTCAAGAGAGAGTGATGCCGCGCCTTTTTTTATCTTTTCCGGGGATATTTTTTTTGGCCGGTAATCAGCTACCGCTGCTGTCTTGATGACTATGTCTGTTTCTGCGAAGTGTTTCTGCACGGCGCTGCGCATCTCTTCAGCAGTCTGTACCGGAATAACATTCACCATGCGTGGCGGCGCAAGAGCAGTCGGGCCGCTTATAAGGGTTACCTGTGCGCCGCGCTGGCGTAAGGCACGGGCGACGGCAAATCCCATTTTACCGGAGGATGGGTTTGAGATAAACCGTACCGGGTCGAGCATCTCCCTGGTCGGGCCTGCAGTGACCAGAACCTTCTGACCGCGGAAGTCCTTGGGTGTCAGCAGAGCCGCCATTTCATCTATAATATCTTCAATCTCAGCCATTCTGCCTGTTCCCTGAGCCCCGCAGGCAAGATCGCCCCAGCCGGGGTCTATAAAATGGTAGCCGCGTTTTTTAAGACTCCTGATATTGTCCTGCACGATGGGGTTCTCCCACATGGCCTCGTTCATGGCCGGAGCCATCAGCACCGGGGCTTTTGCAGCCATGACCACCGTTGAGAGGATATCGTCTGCAATCCCGTGAGCGATTTTCCCGATGATATTTGCCGTGGCAGGAGCAATAACCAGTATCTGTGCCCGCTGGGCAAGGGCAATGTGCCCGATTTCCCTTTCCTGATAGAGCTGAAAGAGTTCCGTGGTTACCGGGTTGCCGGAGAGGGTCTGCAGGGTAAGCGGTGCGATGAATTCCTGGGCGCTTCGTGTCATAATGACATGAACCTGCCCGCCGCCTTTTACTATCTGCCGTACTATCTCGGCTGCTTTATAAGCGGCAATCCCGCCGGTTATTCCCAGCACTACCTGTTTATCTTTAAGCATGACTGCCTCACTATCAGGCTGTTGAAAAACACTGATCCCTGCCTACGCAGGGACGGCGTCTGCTGCGTTGCGCTCATCCCTCGTCATTGCAGCGTACCGTGAAGTACGCCTCATTCCTCGTGATGTCGCGCGCCTTGCATCTGAATGTTTTTGACCAGCCTGGGGAAAATAACTTTTTCAATAATCTGCCATATTATTGTTCACGCTCATTGATGATCTTCAGGCCTTTGCTCACATAATCAATACCTGAAATAACGGTGAAAATGCCGGTAGTCCAGAACACGACCTGAAGGGGTATATAGGCTTTGTGCATAACATGAAATAGCAGCGTAATGCCAATAGAAAAAAGCTGGAAAACCGTTGTGCATTTGCTGATAGCGGTGGGATGTATTTCTACCGGGAAAAAATTTACCAGGAGAACAAGAATTCCCAGTAAAATAATTATATCTCTGCTGATGACCAGTATTGAAAGCCAAGCAGGGATCAGCTTCATAATAGAAAAGACTACAAACGAGCTGGTGAGAAGCAGCTTGTCTGCAATCGGGTCCAGATACGCCCCGAGGGTGGTATTTTGCTTGAACGTCCGTGCCAGAAAACCGTCCAGGGCATCGCTGATGGCTGCACCTATAAAAAGGATAAGGGCAAGCGGATAATGCTCATACGCGATGAGAATTATAAAAAGCGGAATCGCAAGAATACGCAGGATAGTGAGAAAATTTGGAATATTCATGTGCCGGTGTTAACGACTGCCAAGCGGCAGGATAAAGAGTTTATCCACAATCTGTTCGGTCATCTGCCCGCAGGCCTTATCAATGGCATTTTTATATGCCGTACGTTCATCGGTGTTGACGCCCAGGCCATAACTTGCCGCGCTGATAACTATCCTGCGGTCTTTTACGCTCACCGTGCTGGTCTTGAAATTACACTGGAAGGCGCTGAATGAGGAAGCCTCGGTACCCTTGCTCCTCTCCATCTCTGCTTTTCCCGCAATGACAATGTCTGCGTTGCACTGCGCGCCAATCCTGCTCAGCGTATCAATATCCGGCTCAGGAGTCTGAGCGGCAGCGGGGGAAGGCAATGCCTTGATCGTCTGAACCGGATCAATAACCGTCAACCCCTTTTCAGTACATTTTTCTTTTAATTTCATCTCGATTTCCGGGATGCGGGCAGCGGTTCCCGGAGAAGACCACCAGTATATATATTCAATGGTATTAATTCCCTTCTCGGCAATCATGAGAAGCACTTTCAGGGACTCTTGTGTTGATCCGCCGAGGGCTTTGGTTTCGAGGTCTTTTCTGAGCAGGTCCGGCTGTACCAGAGCCTGGATGGTTATCTGATAGGTATCGAACAGGGTGTTTTCATGGAGGATTTTAAAACTTTGAATGTAGGTGGTCGGTTTATCAAAAAAATTAGTTTTAAGCAGAACAAAGTGTTTTTCTATCGCTTCAAACGGCAGCAGCCCCGTTACTGCCGCCATGACCGCTTTGCGCTGAGCATCAATAAGGGCCTGCTGGCGCGCTGATTCAATCTCACCGGAAGATATCTGTGCAATCCCGCATCCGATAAAGCTGTCCGGTACCGGGAGTTCCTGCGCACCGAGCGGCAACGCAAGAGATGCTGCCAGCAGTATTCCCAAAACAATAAGTAGTATTCTTCGTGGTCCCATCGTGTCAGCGCTGTTTCATAAGTGTTTTTTTGAACGGAGGTATTGAAAACCGTTCCAGGTTGTGAGCCAGTCTATGATCCAGGTGCGCTTCAAGCAGGAGGTCTTCACCATGATACTCTTTATGGGTTACGGTGCCATTGCGGAATATCTGATCAATCACGCTGCCCGCTGTAGGCGGGAGCCTGAAATAGACTTTCTGCAGCTTCTTTGAAAGCCAGCATTCAATATAGTCATAGAGTTCGTTAATTCCCTCGCCGGTCCGGGCGGAAACGGCTACCGCAGGCTGAAGCCGTCTTTGCCACATCCGGATAACGGCCCGCTCCTGCAGGCAATCTATTTTGTTGAGGACATACAGGGTATCCTTTTCGTGTATGCCTATTTCCTGTAATACGCTGTTGACTGCGTTAACCTGTTCGTCAATAAAGGAGCTGCTGACATCAATTACATGGAGCAGCAGCGACGCCTCGTTTATTTCTTCCAGTGTTGCCTTGAACGCAGCTATAAGCTGATGCGGCAGTTTGCGTATAAACCCTACGGTGTCAGATAACAGGATATTTGTTGTGCCTGCTATCTTCCTGATAGTGGGATCAAGGGTAGAAAAAAGCCGGTTCTCTGCAGGAACTGCTGCATCCGTCAGGGTATTCAGGATCGTGGATTTTCCTGCATTGGTATAGCCGATGAGGGCGGCAAGATAGTGGGTAGTATGCTTTCTTGAAATCCTCTGGGTGGCGCGGATTTTTTTTATCTGCTCCAGGGCTTTTTTTACCCGGGCCATCCGCTCTTTTATTTTCCGCCGATCCAGTTCAAGTTTTGTTTCACCCGGCCCCCGTGTGCCGATTCCTCCCCCCAGCCGGGAAAGCACCAGCCCTTTTCCCCGAAGGCGCGGCATGAGGTAGCTGAGCTGCGCCAGTTCGACCTGGAGCTTGCCCTCACGGGAGCGCGCCCTCTGGGCAAATATATCCAGTATCAGCCCGGTCCGGTCTATAACCATAACGCCGGTTGCATCTTCAAGATTCCGCTGCTGGGCTGGCGTCAGGTCGTCGTCAAAAATTATCAGGTTGGCGTTTGTATCTCTGACCAGTTCCTGAACTTCCGCAACTTTGCCCCGGCCAATAAAAAAAGCAGGATCAACCATCTTCCAGTCCTGCGTCACCCTGCCGGTTACCCGTGCCCCTGCTGATTCGGCCAGGCTTGTCAGTTCGTCAAGTGAGTCTGACATGGCGGGCCCGGTCAGTTTAATTCGTTTGAGGCCAACCAGAACCGCTTTTTCCTGCTGCACCGAACATGTAATTAACTTCGCGGTTACTTCCTCCTTATACCAGTGGATTAATTTGTAATTATATTTCAGTATGTATAGTAGTTTAATTCACATGAAGTTTCAAGAAGTTTTTAACCGTTAACGGAACCTCGCGTGCCTGTTCCGGCAGTTTTATCCAGACTATTTCAGGGTCGTGGCGAAACCAGGTGAGCTGCCGTTTGGCCAGTCTCTTGGTTGCTTTTTTAATCTGGGAGACGGCTTCATCCCATGAGGAGAGGCCCTGAATAAAACTCACCATTTGTTTATAGCCAATACTCTGGAGGGACTTCACCTGCGGGGCATGCCCCCTGTTTAATACGGACGTGACTTCCTCACGCAGGCCATCTGCTATCATGCGATCAACCCGCTGTTCGATCCGCTGATACAGCTCTTTTCTATCTCTGTGCAGGCCGATTTTCAGCGTTTCATAGGGCGATTCCTGAAAACCATGCAAGCGGTGGTGATCTGAAATCGGCACACCGGTGAGATACCACACTTCAAGGGCGCGAATTATCCGGACGGTATCATTCGGGCTGATTCTTTGTGCTGAGAGGGGATCTTTTTTTTGCAGCAGTTTAAACAGGGCATCCTTCCCCTCTGTTTGGGCTTTGTGCTTAAGCTCGTGCCGCAGTTCTTCGCTTTTCCCCGGAGCGGCACAAAGACCTCTGGTGAGTGCCCGTATGTAGAGGCCGGTACCGCCCACGACCAGGGGTGTCAGGCCCCGCGCGGTAATATCATGGATTGCCTGTCCGGCTCTTTTTTTAAACTGAGCAGCGCTGAACTCTTCATCAGGATTTATTATTGACAGCAGATGGTGGGGAACTGCTTCCTGCTGGGCAGGTGTGGGCTTTGAGGTTCCTATGTCCAGAAAGCGATAAACCTGCATGGAGTCGGCATTTATGATTTCGACCGGAAGCTGCTCTGCCAGCGAGAGTGCACTGTCTGTTTTGCCGACCCCGGTTGGTCCCTGGATGATAATTATCTTCGGCTTTTCTATTTAGTTATCCCCTTTCTAAAAACAAACTAAACAGAAATGGGTAATTCTATCTGGGTATTATTTTTTTCATTAATGAAGGTAAATTTGATCTGTTCCATAATTTCCAGTTGCTCGTTCGCGTTCAGCAGTTCTATCCCGTACACCTTGCCATCCGGAGAAAGATCAATGTTAAGTTCATCAGTGATGCGGACTGTCTCAATTTCAGCACCTTTTTCGCGCAAATGAATATACGCTATATTGTATGAGGAGTCATAGCTGATTTTCATATTTCACCTCTTTAAAAATACTTTGCTATTACGGTAATTATAACCCAGTTTTCATTGTCTTGTACAGCATATACTTCCAATTGTTTTGTATGATATTCTTCTCCCCTCCAGGTACCTTTAAAGGGGAAATTATACCGAAACCCAGTCCTGCCAAATTTTGCAGGAAACTTTTCCCCCTTTTCAATTGCTAAGATTGCTTCATCCTCGGTTGCACCTCTTTCATGAATTCTTTCTTTGGCGTGAGGATGAATTTTTATAGCCATTTCCAAGCCCCCTGTTTCAGCCTATGTTCAATATTACCACATCAGGACTCTTCTGTGTTTATAAAATTAAAAGATAGAGAAGCCTGAACAGTATAATGTTGATGATGTAACCACTGAAGATACATGTGCTTATCCAAACATAATCATCAACAGTTGCATCCCGAGTTCACCATAAAACAACCCTATTGATATTTCAAGATATTCCTGATAAAAAGATGTACATAATTCATCATGATGTATGCACGAGTAACCCTTCACTATGATCAGCAATCCCAGGAAAATTCTCATCATCCGGCTCAGTGCCATCGGTGATGTGCTCAGAGCACTTCCGGTGCTCCATACCATAAAATATAACTTTCCCGGATCCCGTATTTCCTGGGTGGTAGAAGAGCCGGCAAAGGACCTTCTGGTTCACCATCCGCATGTCGATGAGGTGATCATATTCCCTAAAGCGAGCCTGCTGGCAAAGGTAAAATCCGGTAAGGTGTTAAGTGCGGTGCGGGAGATGGCCGCCTTTGTCAGGGAGTTAAAGGCTAAACAGTTTGATCTTACCATTGATTTCCACGGCTTATTTAAAAGCGGCCTGATAAGCTTTCTAAGCGGTGCGCCGCTGCGTGTCAGCTTTACCAGGGAGTTTACCAGGGAGTTAAACTTCCTGTTCAACAACTGCAGGTTTCCGCTGGAGACAAACAAGATAAACCGCATTGAAAGAAACCTCATGCTTCTGCAGAAAATGGGGCTGAAAATTGCAGATGACTATCCGCAGATCCCCATTACTGAATATGACCGGGCCGCTATCAGGACGTTTTTCAGGCACAACCGGATTGATCTCAGCAGACCGCTTATTGCAATTCACCCCGGTACCAGTTCCAGGACGCTGTATAAACGGTGGGAGCCTCACCGGTATGCGATTGTTGCTGACCAGCTTATTCAGGACTACGCAGCTCAGATCATATATACGTGGGGCGGTGAAGAGATAGAGACCGTAAAAGAAATTACCGGCATGATGAAACACCACGCGATCATTGCCTGTGAGACAAAAACCCTGGGCCAGCTCGCGGAAATTTTTCGCCAGTGTGATCTCTATGTCGGAGGAGATACCGGGCCCATGCACCTGGCTGCATTTATGAAAGTGCCGGTGGTGGCAATCTTCGGCCCCACCGACTATGTGGTGAATGCCCCGTACAAAAAAACCAAACACATCATTATTCGCAAAGAGATCCCGTGCAGCCCGTGCCGGGTCAGGGATTGCAAAAAAGAGAATGCATGAAAGCAATCCGGGATGAAGATGTGATTCAGGCTGCACGGCTCATACTCAACGCGGGTAAACCCCGGCGGGAAGCCGCCCCAGCAGAGTTTTTTACTACAAACAGTCTGTAACGCCCTTCTCATTATAAGGTTTAATCAAAGATGGCTGTTCCCAGAATCTCTGCAACGGTAATTACCCATAATGAAGAAAAAAATATTGGCAGGTGCCTTGAGAGCATCACCTGGGCGGATGAAATTATTGTTGTCGACTCCCTGAGCACGGATAGAACCGTTGCTATCTGCCGGGCATACACACAGAACATAGTTCAGAGGCCGTGGCCGGGTCATGTCCGGCAGAAGCAGTTTGCTCTTGAGCAGGCTACGGGTGACTGGATCCTGAGCCTTGACGCGGATGAACGGCTGTCTCCCGACGCACGGCAGGAGATTGCGGGGGAGCTGAGCGCGGGGTCTCAGGAAATTGACGGGTATATATTCCCCCGGCATTCCTATTATCTTGGCAGATGGATTAACCATGGCGGGTGGTATCCGGACTATAAGCTCAGGCTTATCAGAAAGGGCAGGGGCAGGTGGAGCGGCGTTGACCCGCATGACAAGCTGACCGTGGAGGGTAAAACCAAAACCCTCAAGGCAGAAATCCTGCACTATGTGTACCGCAACCTCTCACATCAACTGCTGACCATAGACTCATTTTCTGACATCACCGCCCGGCAGTGGGAAGAACAGGGCGCCCGGTTCAGTGCCTTCCCGTTGCTGCTCAAGCCGCCCGCTAAATTTCTGGAATGCTACCTGTGGAAGAAGGGATTCCTTGACGGGTTGCCCGGATTCATTATTGCCGTGGCATCTTCCTTTTATATCTTTCTTAAGTATGCAAAGCTCTGGGAAGAGCAAAATAAAAAACCTGCTGATTAATAAATATATAGATGACATATCCTTCACCACGCACTCCTTCGCATCCCGTATTTAAGAAAATCTATCAGGATGAAGCAGCCTGGGTCATACGGGAGGATTTTTTACCGTTGCTCCCGGGAAATCTGCTCGATACATTGCAGCACCATGACCAATATCCGGAATTCACGCTGCTCAGGGACAACAATGTCCGGTCGTCTTTTCTCTTGAAACTGCCCGGAGGGGGTGATCGCTCCGTCTTTATCAAGCGCTATAAGGTGAGGGGGCTTCAGGATGTCTGGAAATACAGCTTCTTTCCTTCAAAGGCGGCTTTGGAATGGAAGAGCCTGAGGAACTGTGAAGAGTGGGGCTTGCCGATGCCCCGTCCCCTTGCGGTTGCAGAAAAAAGATCGGGCATGCTGCTCAAGGACAGCTGCATCATCCTTGAAGCACTGACGCAGGCCTCCCCGCTCAACGAGTATCTTGAAAGACAGCTTCCCGGCTTCCCCCTTGAACAGCTATGGCACCTGAAACAATCGCTCGCCCTATCCCTTGCTCAGCTGGTGCGTGACGTGCACAAAAAAGGGATTTTTTACCGCGACCTTCACGCCGGAAACATATTAATTAAGACCATTGATAGCGGTGCCTGCGAGCTTTTCCTCATTGACCTTCACCGGGCGCTTTTTCCACCCGTCCTTATGCAGTGGATGCGGGTGCGTGATCTTGCGCAGCTGTGCAATTCTCTGTCCGCCACACAAACAGACAAGCTGCGTTTCTTAAAAGAATATTGCAGGGCTGGGCAGCTCTCAAAAAAATCTTTTTATGATGTAAATAAAAAACTTGCAGCTGCAGCAGACCGGATGGAGAAGACGCGGATTAAAAGCCGGAGCAAGCGGTGTGTTAAAAACAGCACCACCTTTGAGGTAGCAACCAGCTTTGGAGAACGCTATTGCGGCAGAAGAGACTTTGGCAGGGGCGCCTGCCGGCAGGCTATCGCGTCTCACCTATCGTCACTGCTGCGTGATGAAGCGCAGGTCCTTAAAAAAACAGCACATTCCATAATGACAGCTCATGCAGAAGAAAAGGATATGCCGGGCCCTGTGTGCGTCAAGGGATATCGCTCCGGAGGGCTCAGATATGCATTAAAGAGCCTGGCGGTTACCTCACGCGCTATGAAAAGCTGGATTGCCGGCAACAGCCTCCTGGTGCGGGGAATCAATACCCCCCGGCCACAGGCTCTCCTTGAAAAAAAGTATGGCCCCGTTGTTCTTAAAAGTTTTCTCATCACGGAATGGCTTGCAGGATCTGTCGAGCTTAACGATTACATAGCCGGGCTTTGCGAGCGGTGCGCTCCCCGTGCTGCCAAAGATTCTTTCATCGCAGCTCTTGCGCGCAGTGTCAGAGATCTTCATGCACAGGCAGTGTATCACGCAGATCTCAAGTCCACCAACATCCTGGTGTGTGAGGCAGGAAATGACTCATGGAAATTTTATTTTGTCGATCTTGACCGGGTGAGGTTTAATAAAAATCTTACCTTCCGCGAA
>CAIYCZ010000294.1 GCA_903924805.1 uncultured delta proteobacterium
GCCGCCAAGCAATACAAGTCCTGTCCTGTATTGATTCCGCACCTGTTCACATTGTTTCTTTAATCCCTGAGCTATCAACGGGATAACTGCCGGGTAGGAGAGAAAAAACAGCCGGGGGTTGTGCACAAAAAAGAGATAGGGCAAGATAAATGAAACAAGATACAGGAGGTAAAATTTTTTATTCTCGCTGACAGCCTTCCACCCTTTTGCAAAATAAATCCATCCCCAGTGAAAACAGAAACATGCTGCAGAAACCAGATATACGGCACCCCGGTGCCGGGGTGTGCCAAAGCTTGCGAAATCCTTAACAGACAGATTAAATAAGCTGTAGACACCAGCAACCAGAACAACGGGTATGAAAAATGTTATGAGGGCACTGCCGTAGCGTTTTTCTGAAAGAAAGAAAAGAAGAGCAAACAGAAGAAGAATGACTAATAGGGGCTTGGTCAGGATTGCCAGCCCGATACAGACACTGAGGATTATACTTTTATAAATATATACCCCGACCTTCAATCTCCTGCTGCCAGGGGAGGGGGGATTATCGTGTTTCCGCTCCCGTGAGGGGTGAAGGTGAAAAAACTTCAGATACAGCAAGGGGATGAGAGCCGCAAAAAAATAGCTCCCCATATCAACCATGATTGGCAGCCCCCATTCAATAAAGGGAAGAGATGTTGTTAATACTGCTCCGCCAATAAAAGCTGAAAAATTATCTCGTAGAAGTATTTTCAGTAACTCATAAAAAATGAGAACTGTCGCAATCCAGAGAAGTATATTAACCATCAGAAAGGCTGCCGGTATGCCGACAATCTTTCCCAGAAGCGAAGCGACACAGGGAATAGCCGGGCTGAATAGCCGGTATCTCATGACGGGGATGTTTTCGGGTGCTATATCAGAACCTGAAAAATAGTCAGCCACCAGCAGGTAACCCGTGCTGTCCTCTGCATACACAGCGGACCAGTTTTCAATCCTGCTCAGTGAATTAAGGCAGAGGACAGAAACGGCTATCTGAAGGAAGGATAAAACTATTAAAGCAATCTTCTGAAACTTTTCGTTTTCCACGTGATGTCCTTTGAAGAAAACCACAGAACACAGAGCAATCCTCAGTGAACTCTGTGATTATAACTTATCAAATTCTTTCTCTTTAAACAACCGGCAAAAAGTTTCCGCAATCTAAAACCGATTGTTCCGCCTTTTGTTTTGTGCTATATCCGTTCCTTCAAGCAATAGCAGTTAAGAAACTTTTTTCGCACCCTGAAGGTTGCGGCTACCGGACGGTTATTTTAAAGAGCGAGTAGGCGTAGGCTTCAGCCTGCGTTAAATGCAAAACAGCGGATAAATAAATATATGAACCATAACGCACTTGACCTGAGCATTGTTGTTCCGTGTTACAACGAAGAGCACAGCCTGCGCGAGCTCTATGAGCGGCTGAGCGCGGTGCTGCAATCAATTGCCAGAGAATATGAGCTGATTTTTATAGATGATGGCAGCACAGACTACTCCCTTGACATTCTACAAGACCTTCACCAGAACGACAGCAGAGTCAAGATAATCCACTTCAGAAAAAACTTTGGAAAGGCGCAGGCACTTTCTCAGGGTTTCAAACACAGCCGCGGCAAGACAATCGTAACCATTGACGCAGACCTCCAGGATTTCCCGGAAGAGATCCCCAATCTCCTGGCATGGATGGAGGAGGGGTTTGACCTTGTTTCCGGATGGAAGAGAAGGAGAGAAGACCCGTTTGGCAAGCGCATAGCCTCGCGGATTTTTAATTTTTTCACCTCCTGGTTTACCGGGGTGAAAATCCATGATTTTAACTGTGGTCTCAAAGCCTACCGCAGAGAGGTGACAGAAGAAATGGATCTCTATGGTGAGCTGTACCGCTTTATCCCGGCCCTTGCTCTGTGGAAGGGGTTCAGGGCAGGAGAGGTGGTGGTCAAGCATGGACCGCGCCGCTACGGAAAATCAAAATACGGTATTGAGCGACTGATCCGGGGATTTTTTGATCTCCTGACGGTTATCATGCTCACTAAATATACGCAGAAGCCGCTTCACTTTTTTGGCAGCATGGGCATCCTTTTATCCTTCATGGGCTTTTGCATAGATGCCTACCTGGCAATCGTCTGGTTTTCCGGTGCCTATATCGGCAATCGCCCGCTCCTGATGCTTGGCACCCTTCTCATTATCCTCGGTATCCAGTTTGTGTTCTTTGGCCTGCTGGGCGAGCTTATTGTGTTTTCATCAAAAAAAGACAACGACCACATTGTCAAGGACAAATACGGAATTGAATAACACTCCTTCATATCCTTCCTTTCTCAAGGTACATGCGCTGGCGGTCTCTGTTATCATCCCCACCTATAATCGCAAAGAAGAGCTCCGGGGGCTTTTTGATTATTTAGATAAACAAACACTTCCTTCCCGCCTGTTTGAAATCATTGTGGTGGATGACGGCTCAACTGATGACACGACAGCATATCTAAAGAACCTTATAG
Source organism: uncultured delta proteobacterium (assembly GCA_903924805.1). Lineage (GTDB taxonomy): Bacteria > Desulfobacterota > WTBG01 > CAIYCZ01 > CAIYCZ01 > CAIYCZ01. Next base: position 2,490 of record CAIYCZ010000294.1, read on the forward strand.
AAAAGGGAAAAGATAATCTGCTGTTCTGCTATCAGCACAATCAGGGACCCGGGGCAGCGCGCAATCGCGGCATGGCAATGTCACGGGCAAACATTTTTGCTTTTATTGATACAGACTGCAGGCCGCTTCCTTCCTGGCTTGAGGAGCTGATAAGACCATTTTCCGATAAACAGGTGGGAGCAGTAGGAGGTGCTGAGGAGTATATGCCGGAAGATTCGGTGCTCGGGCAGGCAATACATTTCTGCATGACCTCTCCTTTTACCACCGGAGGGCTCAGGGGCAAGAGCGGCAGAAAGCTGGCAAACTATTATCCGCGAACGTTTAATATGGCGATCTCACGGGAGGCTCTGTACAAGACCGGCGGGTTTAAACCCCTCTACCACGGTGAAGATATAGAACTGAGCTTTCGGATTAAGGAAGCGGGTTTTAGCTTATTGTATAACGAGGGGGCAAAAGTTCATCACCGAAGAAGGGTAACCGTAAGGCAGTTTTTCAACCAGCTTTTAAAGATGGGAGAAGTGCGGGTTACCCTGGCACGCCTGCATCCAGAGATGCTTGAGCTGCTGCATGTTGTGCCGGCGGGAGGGATTTTAATTTTAGCTCTCGCAATAATTCTTTCTTCTTTTTTCAGTATATTCTTGGGCATGCTCGAGCTGATGATTTTTTCGGGATTGATCTTTCTCGGGGTGGTTGGTTTTGTAAGTTTTAACCGGACAAAAAATTTAAAATTATTTTTTCTTGTTCCTGTGCTCTTTATTCTTCAGCACTGTGCTTATGGGATGGGCTTCTACCGAGGGCTGTGGAAATGGCTGAGGCCAGGTGACGCAAAAGTGAAACGTGAAAAGTGAAACGTTTATTCTTCCTTTTTTCCTGAATGCTCAAGTTCGCATTCCTGGTATTTATCCACCAGCTTTTTTAACTTCTCACAGAAAATCCGGCCGTCGTTGCGGCACATCTCTAACCCGCTCACAAAACGTGCCTCATCACACTGGATGCAGAGCATGTCTTCTCCTTCATGATTACCTTATGCAAACTTTCATGTTAAATTTATCCGTGCTTTCCCATATGCCTTAAGCAAGCAAACAATTTTTTTTGCTTCCTGAAAATCAGGCTGTATCTGTAATGCGCGCCTGAAAGTTTCAAGTGCTTTTTCATTATTGTCAACATTTGCATAGGCTGCGCCAAGTAAAAA
>CAIYCZ010000295.1 GCA_903924805.1 uncultured delta proteobacterium
CTCCACCATCTGCTTTATTTCCTGAATTCCTTTTCTCTCGGCAACAATCATTTTCTATTCTCCTTTATAAAACCACAGAGGCCACTCAAGTATTCCCTTATCAAGGTGTATTAGCTCTTATATTTTCTCAGCGTTCTCCTGAAAGTTCTATTGTATTTTTTAAGCGCTTCCCTCATTATGTTTGAGTACACAGAGTTTTCTCTGTGATCTCTGTGGTTATTTTTTTATGCTGCCTGGGTTTTTTTCGCAGCCTTTTTCAGCGGGCTCGGGCCAAGCGCCATGGCCCGTTTTGTCATTTCATCTGCTGCTTTTGTAAATGGCGGGGCTTTGGCTGCGCTCATAGTAAACATCTCCAGCCGCTCCGGCTCAATGCCAACCTCTTTGAGGAGCTTCCGGGTATACTCGATTTTTTTCTGCGCGGCTGCCGTTCCCTGTATGAACCGGCACTGCCCCTGAGGAGCTCCGGCAAGAAACACAGTATCAGCTCCGTTCTCAAAAGCTTTGAGCACATGAACCGAATCAATCCTTCCCATGCAGGGAAGCTTGATAACCCGCACCGGGGTTAACTGCTTAATCTTTTTGGGCCTGGCACCCGATTGTGCAGGCTGCGCACAGAACGTGCAGCAGAACGCAACAACGGTCGGTTCAAAATGTTTCATGACATCTCCATTCAGCTCCGCAAATCTACCAGTGCAGTCAACTCCGCCAGTATCTGTTCATCGGTGTAGTGCTTGAGATCTATGGCCTTGCGCGGGCACACGCTGACACAGATCCCGCATCCCCGGCAATCGGCAGGCTCAATAAATGCAACACCCTCCTCGGAAATCGCTGGCGCACGGTAGGGGCAGTCACGGACGCAGGCGAGGCAGGCAACGCAGCGCTCCGGGTCAACAACAGAGACGCTGCTGCTGAGGATCAGCTCCCTTTTGGCCAGAATGGTTGCCGCGCGCGCTGCAGCAGCACGGCCCAGAACAATACTTCTCCTCATTTCCTCCCTGCAATCCTCATAACCACAGCAGAACATACCGCCGCAGGCCAGATCCAGGGGCAGCATCTCATCCGGCCGCAGATAGCTTCCATCAGGTGTTACCGGAATTTTGAGCATTACAGCGAGATCCTCCTGCACCTGACCAGGCTCAATGATTACCATGCCGTGTTTGAGCGTCTTGTTAGCTCCTTTAACAGAAAGGGTCGTAGTGTAGCATCCCGGATGACCGGTAAATCCAGTAATGCGCGCAGCGCTGAAAAGCTGAATCCTCCGCTGGCCGGTTATTTGTTTATGCAGGGTGCGCTGTGCTCTTTTTATATCTTCGCTCACCTGTTTGCCTTGTGGCTTTGCTCCAGCGCTTTTTCCCTCTTTTTCCTGCTCCACCAGGCAAACATCAAACCCCTGATTGGCAAGGGAGAGTGCTGCGGTCATTGCTGACAGACCACTGCCGATGACAAGCCCTCTCTGAGCTACTTCGCTCGAAATTTCCCTGAGCGGTTCGAGCAGCCTTGCCCGGGCAACCGCCATGCGGATAATATCAGAAGCACGTTTCACCTGTGTTTGCTGCGCCCCTGCGTTTCCCGTATCTGCCATCACCAGGAGATACCGGTTAAGGCCCGCCTCGGCCAGAGCCTCCTGAAACAGCGGCTCATGTGCCTGAGGGTTGCAGGTTACGGCTACCACGCGGTTGAGGCGATGCTCTGCAATTGCAGATGTAACCTGCTGCAGGGAAGCACGGGAACAGAGCTCCTGCATCTTTTCAGCATGCACTACCAAAGCCAGCTTCCGTGCGCCGGCAATAATACCGGTCACCGCCTTTGTGTCAGCAAGTATTTGTTTGCATACAAAAATGCCGATGGCGGGCTCCTCCCCTGAAACGCGCATTTCTGCGGGATACTTTTTTTCGGGTGCAAGCGCTCCCCGTACAGAGGAAAGCAGTTCAGCTGCCAGAGCTGCAACACTGCTGCCCTCGATGATAGCTGCCTTGATTTCCGATGTCCCGCTGTCTCCGGTCATAAAAATTCCCGGCCTGGACGTAGTATGGGGGGAACTGGTTCCCTGCGTTCCCGCCTTTTTGCCGGGGATGCTGAACCCGTGCTTTTCAGCCTGCGTGCGCAGTTCTTTCTTAAACTCATAGCGTGCTGCTGCCAGTGAATTAAATCCCGGTGCAAAAATGATTGCTCCAACTGCAACATCGGCATGGTTGCGGGAAGAATCTTTTTTTGTTTTCCGTGCTGTTCCTCTGGCTGATGCAGCAGGTTCCTTATTAACCGTCACCAGAAAATTTCCGGCACTACCATTTATGTCTTCAACTGAAGCGTTTTCAATCAGCTCTATATTGCGCTGTACCTGTACCGCAAGAAGTTTCGGAGACATGCAGCACAGGGTCCGCTGCGCTGCGGTCCTGCCTTTAGCTGACTGCTGCCGGCCAGGCGCTCCGTTCTCCACGAGATAAACTTTAAAACCGGCATCTGCCAGGTCGAGCGCTGCCTGCATGCCTGCAATGCCTGCCCCTGCAATCATCACCGCTGCGGTTATGCTCTGTTCCTGATGAATCTTTTTTGCCATAGTGAATATCCGTTTTATCAGAAGTTTTTTCTAATACGTGCAGTAAAGCGATTTCAATACCAATCCTGTATAACACTTAAAAAAATAAAATGAAAGACACCTGCAGGCGAATTTACATAAATTTTACAATGAGCTAGTGGGTGTCTATAACGGCACGATGTTACCAATACCCTGTAACAGGAGATATGGGGTCAGGCAGGGTGCGCACAGAGCCTGGTTTAATGCTGTGTGTGTTCCGCTTCTTTCGCCGGGAGCACCGGAAACAGCGTAACAAAAATGCGGTAGATAAACATCAGGGCAGCAATCAGGCCAATAGTGAGGGCAAATTCTCCAGGGGCAGGAATGTACGCCTTTTCACCATACACGGGCTGATAGGCAATGAAAAAGATCGTGCTGCGGTTCAGGATAATCCCGCAGATATACATGAGCGATGCGGTAAACAGCCAGCCGGGCGAGCGCCTCACATCAGGAGACAGAAACAGAAAAAACGGCAGCACGGTAAGCACCCCGAATTCAAGCCAGAACATCAGAACCGGCAGCGTGTTTTCAAACAGGTAGACATACGTGCCGCGATACAGCAGGTCACCGATTTTCAGGGCAATGTAGATGCCCAGCAGATACGGCATGAACCTGGCAAGCGGGGTGAGGACATGCATCTCCGGCTTGCGGCCAAAGGAGCGCGCTGCAAGCATTGATTCAACTATCACCATGGGAAATCCCACCGCCATGGCTGACGCGAGGAAAAACAGCGGCGACAGCAGCGAATAATACAAAG
>CAIYCZ010000296.1 GCA_903924805.1 uncultured delta proteobacterium
GGGGTATAGTCACGGCTGTCCTGCCATACGACAAAATACTTCCTCATCTTTTTGACATATATCACCTTGGGAGCACCTTGCGTGCCCGGACCATCAACAACAACAAAATCAGGGCCTTTTGGCGTTCCGTCCGGCTTAATAATTCTTCCCATAACACCCCCATCATCAAGTGATGGCCGTGAATCATTCCACACCACAAGAAATTCATTTCTGTCAGGATTATGGGCAATACTTGGCATGAGCTGCATCGTGCCTTCATCTTCCAAACCAAAATCATCCACGATGGGAATGTCTGCAAGCATAGTTCCGTCACTATCAAGCAGAGCGCCATAAATTTCATCAGGCCGCAAATACCAGGGAACTTCTCCATACCGCCAGTCCTCCCAGGCAAACAGATAGGTATCGTCAGTCGTGTTGTATTCAACATAGGGAGAAAATTTTGACCCGACGGGAAGACCGATCATGAATGGCCCCTTTTGTTTATCTCCATCTTCATTCACAATAAAGCCGACGTTATCGAAATCATTATCAGCCCTGAACTGGTATTTGTCATTATAGATTATGATATATTCCCGCTTTTGCGCATTAAAAGCTATGTCCGGATGACTTGCATTATATAGTGTAGAATGCAACATCGCAGGTGCGCGTGAAATCGTCCCATTGCCCTGTAACCGGGCAGTGAATATTACATTGTCCTGCGTCGGGAGTGTCGGATGCTGCCCGACCATGAAAACCATCATATACTCGTTTTTAAATTTATTATAAGCAAGCCGGGGCATGCTCTTCCAGCTCACCGAGTCTTTCGGCCCCTCCGCCGGACTGATGGTGATGGTGTCGGCAAGGGGTTCACCTTTCGACGAGAACCGCTGAGCATGGACACTTTGAAAACTGTTGCTGCACTCATATTCATCTCCCGCTGCACAGTCATCCCGCAATTTGCCGCTGGTATTCCAGAAAACCAGGAACTCATCATCAACAGAGTTGTACTCAACCCACGGATGCCACTCATGGCGCTGAGTGGTGCCGACCGAAAACCCCGTGGACAGGACCCTAAAGTCCCATGGAAAGCTGTTGGAAGGGTAAATGAGAACGACCACCACGATAAAAAACAGCATCTGCCAATATGTTTTTATCTTGTTCATGTTTGCTCCCCCTATGATTTGTTGTCTGCTTCTCCTGCGTTATGAAGGGAAATTCGAGACAGCCGCTATTAAACCAACTCGCCCGGCAAAGCCCGTTATTCTATTCCCCTCAACTTCGCGCCACAAAATAAAAAAAGAGCCTCAATCAGCGCATACACTGACAGAAGCTCCTTATTTGATCCGTATGATTTAATGTGCCCCTCTTGTGTCTTCATGATGCAGACCGTAAAAAAGTTATTACAGGTTCAGGAACGCATAATTAAGAATGATTATATTACCTATTTGCAAAAATATAAATAAAAATTAACAGCCTGTTACTCTTGTTCAAATCAGGAGATTGCTTCGTCCGCTACGGCAGACTCGCAATGGGCATAACCGTGGCATAGGGCCACGTATCCCCTCCGAACTGCTAAAACCGGTACATGAACGCCGGGGCAACGCAGAACAGGCCGTAAAAGTTCGTGCCCATGTCCACCATGAACTGAAAATTTTGGGTTATTTCA
>CAIYCZ010000297.1 GCA_903924805.1 uncultured delta proteobacterium
CTATTGAAATGTACGCTTAGATCAAGGCTTCCATTACGCTTATCCTTATATTTATCCACAGGTAAACCTGTCCATGATGGGTCTGCCAATTCATCTAAGTTTCTTATCCTGTCAGCAACTGTTCCCTTTATCTTTTTCAGCCTCGCCCGCTCCAAGCTTCCTACCTATATCCTACCGCTGTTTCCTGCCCTCTCCATTCTTGTTGGAAGATGCCTGGAATGCGGGGTATACCATGATACGGAAAACCGTCTGAAATCACAGTTCAGATATTGCAGTGTCGTATTTTTTATAGTACTGCTGGTGAGCCTCACCGCAGGTACCGTGTATCTCAGCAGAACGTTTCCATCTTATCTGCGTGCTGCCGTACCATTTATTATCTTTGCCGCATCAGGCGGAGCAGTTTACTGCTGGTACGGATGGAAGCAGAAGGTGCTTTCTTCCTTTGTCACTCTTGCAGTGATGATGGCAGTCATGATAATCGGTATTACGTACCTGGTATTTCCCGGGGTGAGCCACTTCAAGTCAGCACGCGAGCTCACTAAAACCGTAAAGGCGGTGATTCCTGCCGGAGAGCAGATTGTGTTTTACCGCGACTTACGGGAATCAATTATTTTTTATTCTGACCGGAGGGGCAGGATCATTGATCATCCTGATGAGCTTGACACATATCTTCAGTCGCCGGGTTTGGTCTATTGCGTGATTCACAGTGAACAGTACGAGAAGCTTAAGGACGTCATTCACGCCGGAATGTATCCGGTGGACCAGGAGGGGGATCGCATGCTGATATCCAATAAAAAATCAGGCAGCGTTAAACAGGAGGGATCAATGTGATTATTCATAAGGACTGTCGCTTTTTTGAAGGGAGCAAGCCGTGTAAGCAGCATAAACAGGAAGGTGTTGTCTGTGAATCCTGCAATTATTATGAACCCGTCTCGTACCGCATCCTTGTCATCAAACTCGACTCAATGGGCGATGTGCTGCGGACAACGTCACTGCTGCCTGCCCTTAAAGAAAAATTTCCCGCTTCAGCACTTTCCTGGGTCACCCGGCGGGAATCCGCCGACCTTATCACCGGCAACCCCTTAATAGACGAAATCCTGATATTTGAGACTAACGCCGTCTATCACCTCCTTGCAAGAACATTTGACCTGGTTCTGGGACTTGACGCGACAAAAGACAGTGCTGCACTGTGCAGCCTTTCCCGGGGGAATGAAAAGCTCGGCTTTGGCCTCGACCCCTCAGGCGCCATTTTTCCTGTCAATCAGGCTGCCCAGGAATGGTTCTACATGGGCTTGAATGATGAGCTGAAAAAGAAAAACCGGAAGTCATACCAGCAGATCATGCTTGAGATATGCAATGTGCCGGCTGCCGGTTTTCACCTCCCACAACTATATCTGGCAGAAAATGAAGCGGCTTTTGGCAGAGTATTTCTTGTACAAAACGGCGTTGACCTCACCAGGCCTGTTATCGGCTTGAATACCGGAAGCGGCAGCAGATGGGAGCTGAAGAGCCTCCCGTTACGCGCGCTCATAAAAATCATTGAGCGGCTGAAGGCCAATTTTCAGGTAGTGCTGTTAGGTGGGCCACAGGAACAGGAGAAAAACGATAACTTGTCCCGGCTCACCGGGGCTCTTGACACCGGCTGCAACAACAGCCTGAGGGAATTTGCCGGCATTGTCAATCAGTGCAGCCTGGTGATTAGCGGTGACACCCTGGCATTGCATATCGCCCTTGCCTTACAAAAAAAGATTGTGGCCTTTTTTGGCCCGACCTCTCCCCATGAGATTGAATTATCATTGCTCGGAGAAAAATATTTTGCACCACTTGACTGCATAAGCTGCTACCACCCATCCTGTCAAAAAACACCTAACTGTATGGAGCTTATTAAAGTTGATGATATAATTTCTGCAGCGGAAAGGCTTATGACGTAAAGATGAAGATAATGGTAACCATCAGCACCTATAATGAGCGTCAGAACATAGGAGACCTTATCACCGGCATTCTGTCACTGGGCCGCGGGATAGAGGTTGTGGTTGCCGATGACGACTCTCCCGATGGGACCTGGCAGATCGTGCAGGAGCTTGCCCGCGCCAACCCTTTCGTCCATCTGTTACACCGGAAAGAGAACCGGGGCAGAGGCAGTGCGGGTAAAGAAGCTTTTCACTATGCGGTCACAAAAGGGGCTGACGTCATTGTAGAGATGGACGGGGATTTCTCACACCACCCCAAATTCATCCTTTCTCTTATAGAGCGGACTAAAGATTTTGATGTTGTTATAGGGTCACGCTACATTAAGGGAGGTAAAGATCTGCGAAAATCTGCCGTGAGAAGGATTATAAGCAGACTTTCCACCTGGTACTCAAGGAAAGCGCTCGGGCTGCCGGTGATTGATTGTAACAGCGGCTTCCGCTGTTTTAAAAGAAGCGTTTTTGAAGCAGTGCCTCCCCTGTCCCTTAAATCCACCGGACCATCTATTGTCCATGAACTCCTCTATAAGGCGTTCAGAAAAGGCTTCAGGATTGGAGAAGTGCCTATCGAGTTTGAAGACCGTGAAAAAGACCAGTCAAAGCTGACCGTTGGCAAACTGCTCAACGGAATGTATATGATAGTTAAGATTAGAAGAGGGTTGATTTAACAAAATAACACGAAATCCACAGCACGCATTACCCTATTCCAGACAGTACCACAGCACTCATTCCGGAATTCATACCATAATTTTCCAAATCTGCTCCACACACCCGGTGGTGAATTAACTATTTTTAATGTACGTTTAATAATTATTTAATATTGTTCACCTATTGTTAGTAGAAATTAAATTTAATGAAAAGGCAGATTTCTGTAACATCTATGGATACACACGCAATTCGATTACCGTTTCTCTCTGTAATAATTCCGGTTTTTAACGAGGAAGAGAATTTAAAACCGCTCTTCACAGAACTTGTGGACGTATTAAATTCTCTCAATAAAACATGTGAAGTCATCTTTATTGATGACGGGTCAAAAGACGGAAGCCTGGCTGTGTTAAAAGATTTGCAGAAGACATTTTCCGGCATACGGATAATAAAGTTTAAGAAAAACTGCGGTCAGACATCTGCCTTTGATGCTGGCATTAAAGCTGCGCAGGGTGAGGTCATTGTTACCATGGATGCTGACCTGCAAAATGACCCCCGCGATATACCAAAGCTCCTGGAAAAAATCGGTGATTTTGATGCGGTCTGCGGATGGCGCCAGAAAAGAAATGATAGTTTCATCAGGCGCATTTCTTCCCGCATAGCAAACGCAGTCAGAAACAAATTGAGCGGAGAGAGTATAAAAGACGTTGGCTGCTCCCTGAAAGCGTTTAGAAGCGTGTATGCAAAAAAAATGAAGCTCTACACCGGCTTGCACCGGTTTTTTCCAACCCTTATTAAGATGGAGGGGGGCCGTGTCACCGAGGTCGCGGTTAACCACCGGCCACGCAAATACGGGGCCCCCAAGTATAATATCCGCAACCGGATGGTACGGTCTTTTATTGACCTCCTGGCGGTATGCTGGATGAAAAAACGAATATTAACCTACGAAATAGAGGAGTAGCATATATGAATACCTGGATAAATGGCTGGGTGCTGTTTGGATTTTTAGGGCAGTTTGTGTTTGCCATGAGATTCATTATTCAATGGATCGTGTCGGAGAAAAAAAAGGAAAGTATTGTCCCATTATCCTTCTGGTACTTGAGCATCGGTGGAGGGATTATCCTTCTCATCTATTCGGTCTATAAAAAGGATCCGGTTTTTGTGCTTGGACAGGCATCAGGCCTTTTTGTCTATGCAAGAAACCTGGTGCTTATCATGAAAAAAAAAGCGCGTGACTTAGGGGGAAATTCCTATGCAGCAACAACCGTCTGAAACTGTTTGCATAGGATCATCTGCTTCTCAGAGTTACAAGGGAGATTTGGTTAAAATTATTGTGCTCCTGCTTTTAGGATCTGCCATACTGTTAACCAACCTTGGCGGCTGGGACCTGTGGAACCCTGATGAGCCGCGCTATGCAGAAATAGCCCGTGAAATGCTGCAGACCGGCAACTACCTGATACCCCACATCAACAGCGAAGTTTATCCAGACAAGCCACCGCTGTTCTTCTGGATCATTGCTCTTGTCTCAAAACCGTTTGGCGACGTGAGCTCGGCAACGGCCCGCTTTCCGTCAGCGCTTGCGGCACTGGGGGTAATCCTGCTGACCTTTCTTTTAGGCCGTAAGCTCTATAACTCAAGGGTCGGTTTTGTTGCCGGGCTGATTCTACTTGCTACCACCCAGTTTTACTGGCTGGCGCTCAGGGCAAATATTGACATGACCCTGACCCTGTGGACTACCCTTTCTATATTTCTTCTCTATTGTGGGTACACCAAAGAGCAGGGAAAGCACCGCTACTATCTGCCCGCATACTTTTTCATGGGCCTTGCGGTTTTAACCAAAGGGCCGGTGGGGTTTGCCATTCCGGTGATTACCATGATACTGTTTCTCATAGCACAGAAGCAGTATAGTCAAATTTTAAAAATAGACATCTTAAAAGGCCTGCTGATTATTGCCGGGGTTAGCGCCCTCTGGCTCGTCCCTGCCTGCATCACGGGCGGTAATGACTACATGCAGAACATCCTTTTTAAGCAGACAATCGGACGCACCGTTGACTCTTTCAGCCACAAGCAGCCCTTTTTCTATTACCTGGTTAATTTCCCCGCTGATTTTAACCCATGGACCATTTTCATACCAAGTGCCGTCATTTATTTCTGGCGGAAAAAAAAACAGGGGCAAACGCTGGACATTCAGTTTCCACTGGTATGGTTTCTGGGGACTTTAATTTTCTTTTCGCTTATTTCAGGTAAAAGAAACCTCTATCTGCTCCCCCTCTATCCGGCTGCTGCCCTTATTATGGCGCGGTTCTGGTATGATTTTATCGGGGAGAAAAATTCAGATGCGCGTGAGCAGCACCCCAGACTGCTGACCGTTCCTTTTTATATCCTGTTTGCAGCGCTTGCCCTGTTCAGCCTCGGTTTCGGCGTTGTGTTGCTCTTTGGCAGCAAAACTGCGCTTATGAAGTCGTTTGAAATAGACATAAGCAGAGTACCCATCTATCCGATGCTGATCCTGTTCTGTGCAGGAGGTATCGCGGGGCTTTTGCTGCTAAAAAACAAAGCACGAGCAGTATTCCCCTTTGCTCTTACGGTGTTAATTATGGTGAGTGGATTTCTATTCAGTGTAGTGAGCTTTTTGCCGTCTATCAACGAATTCAAATCTGCTAGACCGTTCTGTGACCGGATAGCAAAGATAGTAAAACCAACCGATAAACTCGTTACGTTCCGCTTTGACCCGGAATCTTTTAATTACTTTTTGAAGCGGAGACCGATTCCGGTTATTGACGAGTACCCAAAGCTTAAAGAGCTTTTTGGTTCTAATGAAAAAGTGTACTGCCTAATCCTGGACAAATACAATGAACGGGCACCTGAAGAAGACCGGAAGATGGTCACCATACTGGATGAAAGCCAGATCGGCCATCGAAAATATTATTTGATTGTTAATAGAAGTGCCGGTTCTAATTAAAATCCGTAACTCATGAAATCAGGGTATTTATGTTTTTATTTACATGAGTTCCTGAGTTTCAAATGCAATAGTTTTGAGGCCCCAACCCGGTGCTTCTTTCGTGCCCTCCCAAAAAGAAAGAAGTACTGAACGGGTAAAAAGCCTGTATTTACGTACCCCCTCCGTTTATGTAATGCAGGCTTTGGGGCCTCTTTTTTAAAATAAAAAAAGGTGAAGAGGTAAAGAGGTGAATAGGCTAAAAGATAAATGATAGACTATCCTTTTCACCTATTAACCTGTTGGCCTTAATAAAATATATGAAACCTGACAATTATAAAAAAACCCTATTACTCTTTATTTCCATCACTCTGGTTCTTGCCTTTTCTTTCCAGGGTTCCCGGGGACTGTGGGAGCCGGATGAGGGGCGCTATGTGCGCTGCGCCTCTGAGATGCTAAAAAGCGGGGACTGGCTTACGCCCCGTTTAAATGGTAATCCCCATTTCAGCAAACCGCCGCTTACCTACTGGGTCATTGCTTCAGGGCTCTCTCTGTTCGGAATGAATGAATGGGGGGTAAGAATTTTCTATGCCATAGCGTTTGTAGTTACCGCACTGATGGTCGGGTATTTAGGTCTGCGCATGTGGGATAAAAAAACAGGTCTTCTGTCATGCCTGGTGTATTCCACCATGGTTCTCCCTTTTACCGCAGCAAATATTATTACTACCGATATGTTTCTTACCCTGTTTGAGACTGCCGCGTTGCTCTGTTTCTGGCTCAGTCTTGACGCACAGCCCAACGGACAGCGCAAAAAAGTCTTGTATGCATCTCTTATGTGGTTTTTCCTGGGGCTTGCGTTCCTGACCAAGGGGCCTCCCGGACTTATTCCCCTGGCAGTTATCATACTGTATCTCATGCTTACAAAAAATACCCGGTGGCTATC
>CAIYCZ010000298.1 GCA_903924805.1 uncultured delta proteobacterium
AACCAGTTTTTTAACGGACGGATTAAAGCAATGTCTCCGTGCCTGCATGCGGATGACGGGATCAATTTTGTTATCAGGCCCTTATGCTATGTTGAAGAGAGTCTTATTACGGCGTTTACAGCGCGGTCAGAATTTCCTATTATTGACGTACGGTGTGCGGGCAGGCAGGAAAAAGATATGAAGAGGAAGAAAGTTAAAAAGCTCCTCACGGAGCTCGATGCTCAGCATCCCGGTCTGAAATCTTCCCTGCTCCATGCGCTGTCAAACATTGATGTGCGGCACCTCATGGATAAGCGATTCCAGAATTTTTGAGCGGCATGCCCTATCAGCGCGAAAGAAGGACAGGAATGCGCGACTTTCTCATGATGTAGGCAGTTGTCCCGCCGAGGAGCATCTCGCGCATGCGGCTGTGGCCAAATGCCCCCATGATTATTAAATCAATAGAATTATTTTCAGAAAACCTGAGAATTTCTTCACATGGCTCTCCGCTAAGGCACGTGACATCGGTATCAAGATGGTAGGGGCTGATAAACTCCTCAGCCTCACGTGCAATTTCCCCGCCTTTTTCTTCGCTGCTGCTGACAACAACCGTGCGCAGTGTCACCTTAAATAAATAAACAAATTCGCAGGCATATTTGAGGGCTTTGGTAGACTCGCTGCTTCCGTCATAAGCAACCAGCACCCTGGTAAATGGCCGAAACTGCTGGGGTGTTACCATCACCGGACGCGGGGATTTGCGGACTACAGACTCCGTCGTGGAACCAAGAAGCCCTGATGACCACTGTGCATGCTCTCCCCGCTGTGCCATTATGATAAGGTCAACTTTCTTCCCTTCTTCGGCGATGATGTTGGGGATGATGCCGGTTAAGCGTTTTGTTTTTGGCTTGATGGAGCGTTCCTCGCAGGTTTTCCTGAAGCTCTCGAGAATGTCATTTGCCCGCTCTTCAAGAATCTGCTGATATTTAGGAAGATAGTTCTGCAAGGGAATGAACCCGAGGGAGCCGGAAATGTCGCTGAGAAAGGGTCCTTCCAGCGCCCTGATATCAACTACGTTGAGCCCGTTTATCTCAGCGTTACAGGCAGCGGCCAAATAGATTCCGTATTCAGCTGCTATGTTGCTGTTTGCAGATCCGTCGGTGGGGATAAGTATGCTTTTTATCATATACCCTCCTTATTGATTGCTGCTCTGCGGCGCTTCGTCGCCGTTCATTACACCATGTATTGTCGCAGAAATATTTTGCCTTGTAAATACTAAAGTGTTATCTTGATAGTATTAAAATCAAACATAAAAATAGCGTTAAACACTGCTGCTATCTATGCAGGGAATCGGGGAATAATGAACTATAACAAAATCACACCAGCAGTAATGGATGCTGTTTCACATATTGTACAGGGAAATGTCTTCACGCAGCAGGAAGACCTTATCTGTTTTTCCTATGATGCTCTGAATCAGAAATATTATCCCGAAGCGGTTGCCTTTGCCAGGACCGCTGAGGAAGTTTCACTGCTGCTGAAGCTTGCCAATACGCATCTTTTCCCGGTTATTCCCCGCGGGTCCGGTTCAGGATTCACCGGTGGCTCTGTTCCGGTAATGGGAGGGCTGGTGCTCTGCCTGACCAGAATGAATCAGATACTTACCATTGATACTGATAATTTAGTCGCAGAGGTTGAGCCCGGCGTGATTACCGGCGAGTTTCAGAAAGAGGTTGAGAAACGGGGCCTGTTTTATCCTCCGGACCCGGCAAGCCTGAAATTTTCAACCCTTGGCGGTAATGTTGCCGAATGTGCCGGAGGGCCGCGGTGTCTTAAGTATGGAGTAACCAAGGATTATGTGCTGGGGCTTGAAGTGGTGCTGCCAAACGGGGACATCATTCAAACCGGAGCTAAAACCATGAAAAGCGTTGTCGGCTATGACCTGACAAGTTTTCTGGTAGGCTCTGAAGGGACGCTGGGGGTGATCACGAAGATGTACCTGAAACTGTTGCCGCTCCCCGAGACCAGAAAAACCATGCAGGCAATATTCCCTTCAATGGATAATGCTGCCAGGACGGTGTCTGAAATTATCAGGTCAAAGATCATCCCTTCCACCCTTGAGTTTCTTGACCAGGCAGCTATCCGCTGCGTTGAGGAGTATTTAAAGATGGGGCTTCCCATACATGCCGAAGCACTGCTCATCATTGAGGTGGATGGAAATCGGGAGGTTGTTGATAAAGATGCTGAAAAAATTGAAGCACTCTGCCTTCAGGGAGGTGCTGATACCGTTATGACCGCAAAGACTGAGGAGGAGGCCGAAGGATTGTGGAAAGTGCGGCGCTCCATTTCTGCATCGCTGCTTAAGCTCAATCCCCACAAAATCAACGAGGATATTACCGTTCCCCGCAGCAGGGTTCCGGATATCATCAGGAAGATTGTTGAGATTGCTAAAAAGTACAACCTCATTAATGTTAACTTTGGCCATGCAGGGGACGGAAATATCCATACCAACTTCATGATTGACCGCAATAATCGCGATGAGCTTGCCCGGGCTGAACAGGCGGTATCTGAAATATTCCAGGCAACCGTTGCCTTTGGCGGAACCATATCGGGAGAGCATGGGATCGGCATTGCCAAGGCTCCGTATCTTTCCCTTGAAATAGGAGATAAAGGCATAGAGGTCATAAAACGCATTAAAAAAGCCTTTGATCCTAATTATATTCTGAACCCCAATAAAATTGTAACCTGACCATGGATGCGCTGAAAAAACTGAGTGAGGAGGCTTCGCGTTGTGCCAAATGCGGCACCTGCCTGCTGAACTGCCCGCTCTATCCTGAAACTCTTTTGGAGCAGAATTCATCTCGAGGGAAACTGAGCCTTATTGAATCTCTTGCACAAGGTGAAATTACCGCAACCAGGCGACTTTCCGATATCCTTTCGCAATGCCTTATCTGCAATACCTGCGGCGAGGGATGCCCGAATCAGGTGAAGACCGAGGAGACTTTTCTGAACGCTCGCAGGGAACTCTGCTCCCGCAGGGGACTGCCGCTGCCTAAAAAATTTATATTCAGATATATATTAAACAGCCTGCGGATTGTGCCTGCACTTCTGAAAGCCGGCTCTCTCATACAGGGTATCGTATTTAAAAGAATCCCCAGCGAAAGCGGGCTGCGGCTGCGGTTTTCATTGCCCTTGATAGACAAGAGAAGATTTATACCCGCTCTTCCCAAAAAGTTTTTTAAAGAGTCCTACCCTGCTGTTGTCACTGCCCCCCGGGAGAAAATGAAAATTGCCTATTTTGCAGGATGTGCAACAAACTATATATTTCCAGGGTCAGGCTACGCTGCAATGAATATCCTCAACAGGCACGGGGTATCAGTCGTGATTCCCGAAAAGCAGGTCTGCTGCGGTCTGATGGCGTTTGGCTCCGGTGACTGGAAGTCTTCACGAAAAATGGCATTACAAAATATTGAAGCGTTCGAAAAGAACGAAGTTGAATATATTGTTACCACGTGTGCTTCCTGCGGCGCTGCATTGAAAAAGTACTATCCCATGCTGTTTGAAGATGCAGGAGATGACGTCAAGCAAAGGGTCGCCCGTTTCAGCAACAGGATTATTGATATCTCAGACTTTTTAATAAACAAGGTGAGGGTTTTAGAACAACCAGTTAAATTAACTTCAGATATTTCGAATAATACTAACCGGAAAATCAGAGTAACCTACCATGACCCCTGTCATCTCCACCGCAGCCAGGGCATTTCAAAGCCGCCGCGCGAGCTGCTCAAATCCATACCCGGTTTTGAATTTGTTGAAATGGAAAATGCCGGCACCTGTTGCGGCATGGGCGGGAGTTTCAATATCACCCACTATGATTTATCGCTCAAAATACTTGATAAAAAATTAGAGTCGCTGAAAAAATCCGGTGCGCAGATACTGGTGACCGGTTGTATGGGCTGCATGCTTCAGTTTATGGATGGCATATATCAGAAAGGTATGGACGTTAAGGTAATGCATCTTGCAGAAGTGCTGGATTAGAAAAAGATGTAAAATATATTGTAAAAGAGGCAGGGCCGTTTCTGACCCTGACTCTTTTGTTGTCTGTTAAATTGGGGTAATCGGTCATTGTTATCGTTTCTCCAACAGTCAAAAGCAGACCTGACCCCTTCCTTTGACCCTTCCTTCACAGAGTTGTTTTATTTACCCCTTCATATTTGTTGTCTATTGGACAAAACAATCAGTTAGTAGTGGTATTTTTTTGGTTTGCCCATCTGTCATCTCTATTTCAATATTTTCTATATATCTACCAACTACAGTAACTGTTTTATCTTGTTGCAGTTCACCAAACTTTCTTTTTATGTTAGTAAAAGCAAAACCTGATGCGGTACGAGGATCACCCCAAAAATTTGAAAAGCCCTTTTTCTCTGCTTTCTTATTGAGTGCATCAACAAATGGATTGTAATCTGTACACCAGACATAATAAATATCACCATCCTTTTTTACAAGTTTGCCCGACCAACGGTAAAACTTATCTTTATCTGAAGGCCCGTCTATAGGCGGATTTTTCTTATATTCATCATTCTGGGAAGCATTGACGTAAATTTCTGCATCATCAATATTCTTAATTTCAACATTCCCTGATTTAATAGCAATAATGTTTTCATTAGTTTTAATTAAATTTTTAGTATTTTCAATCTCGTTATCTATACCTTTTATAGCCTCATAATCCAAGGTTACTCTGACTTTCTCGGCTTCCATGAGTCCTTGTATATTTTTATAAATTTCAACATACTTAACAAGATCATCTAATAATTTTTTTA
>CAIYCZ010000299.1 GCA_903924805.1 uncultured delta proteobacterium
AACATAAACTCCTTTTTCCATCACCAGCCGCCTCAGCGTGTTCATTATCTTAGCGATATCGATTTCTTCCGGGCACCTGGCCGAACAGGTCTGGCATGAGGCGCAGTACCAGAATGTATCAGCCTGCAGAAGATCCTCCTGCTCGTTCATCCGAATAAGCTGCATGACCTGGTTAGGCACATAATCCATGTCCACAGCAACCGGGCAGCCTGCAGTACACTTGCCGCACTGAATACATTTGCCGACATCTTCTTCGCACAGTTCTTTTATAAGCTCTCTAAATTCATGAGCATTGGTGACTGACATAAAAAGCTCCTTCTTAGAGGCTAAGAGGCAAAAAGGCTAAAAGGCGAAAAGTTTTTTATTTTTCCTCTTGACCTTTTAACCTGTTTACCTTTTCACCTTTTATTACCCAAACGCCGCTTTTATCTGCGCATAGATCTGCTCATCAGTAAAGCCATGTACCGTAATGGCTCTCACCCTGCAGGCTGCAGCGCAGTTTCCGCATCCCGTGCACAGGCTTTCCTGGATATATGCATAGGATTTTCCGTCGCTCTCCCGGGTCACAATAGCATTAAACGGGCACACCTGCAGACAGTTTAAACAGGATGTACAGCGCTCAATATCAACGCAGGCAATGCGCGGCTCTATGGTAAGTTCATTCTGAGAAAAAATGCCGCACACCCCGACAGCCGCAGCACCGCTCATGGCAACCGTATCCGGGATGTCCCGGGGGAACTGGCAGGCACCGGTCAGAAATATGCCTTTGGTGACACTTGCCACCGGCTGCAGCTTGGGATGAACCTCTGTGTAGAAGCCGTATTTGTCATAGGGAATGTTGAGCTTCTGGGCAAAGGCTGCTGCATCTGTCTGGGGAACCATCGCTGTTGCGAGCACTACCAGGTCCGCTTCGATCTTTACCGGCTTTCCGGTCAGGGTGTCTGCTCCGCACACTACCAGCTTGTCTCCCTGCTCATATATTTTAGAAACCCGGCCGCGGATGTATATTGCGCCATGCTCGCTCTGCACCTTTTTAACAAATTCTTCATAATTCTTGCCACCGGCCCTGATGTCTATATAAAACACATATGCCTGACTGTCTGGCTGATGGTCTTTCAGCAGCAGCGCATGCTTGGCTGTGTACATGCAGCAGATGCGCGAGCAGTACGGCATGCCTTTGGCTTCATCCCGGGAGCCGGCGCACTGAACAAACACCACCACCCTGGCTTCCTTGCCGTCAGACGGACGAATGACATGCCCTCCGGTCGGGCCTGAGGTTTCCAGCATCCGTTCCATGTGCAGCCCGGTAACAATGTTCTTTATCTGACCGCCTCCGTATTCGCCATACACGGTCCAGTCAAACTGCTTAAATCCGGTTGCAACAACAATGGCACCGAATTTTTCCGTGATGAGCTCATCCTGCTGCTCATAATCAACAGCACCGGTGGGGCACACTTTCGAGCATATCTGGCACTTGCCCTTGGTGAAATAGAGACAGTTCTCGCGGTCAATAACCGGAACATTGGGGACAGCCTGGGTAAACGGCGTGTAGATGGCCTTTCTGCTGCCAAGGTCCATGTCAAATTCGCTGGGTACTTTTTTCGGGCACTTCTGCTTGCATTCCCCGCAGCCGGTACATTTTATCAGGTCAACCGAGCGGGCTTTCCTGCGGATGGTCACCTCATAATTGCCGACAAAGCCCTTTACTTCTTCTATCTCAGAATAGGTGAGAAGCGTGATGTTCTCGTCCTGGGATGACTCCGTCATCCGCGGGGTAAGAATTCAAGCGGAACAGTCAAGAGTAGGGAATGTTTTTTCAAGCTGGGCCATGCGGCCGCCAATACTGGGACTTTTTTCTACCAGCGTCACCTTATAGCCTGCCTTGCTGATATCAAGGGCTGCCTGAATGCCGGATATGCCGCCGCCGACAACCAGCGCGTGCTTGGTTACCGGCATTTTCGTGATAGAGAGCGGCACCAGGTTTTTTGCCTTGGCTATGGCTACTTTTACCAGCGCTATGGCTTTTTCCGTTGCCTGTGCAGCGTCTGCATGAACCCAGCTGCACTGCTCCCTGATATTTGCCATCTCAAACTGGTAGGGATTGAGGCCGGCACTCTCTATACATTTCATAAAGGTCGGCTCATGCATGCGCGGTGAGCACGCCGCTACAACTACGGTATCTAACCGGTGCTCCCGTATCGCATCCTTTATAGCAGCCTGCCCGAGAGCTGAACAGCTGTACTTCAGATCCTGGGCAATGGTTACACCGGGAACCTTTTGTACCGTATCAACCACTTTTGCTACATCCACGACGGAGGCGATGTTGGTTCCGCAGTGACAGATGAAGACTCCGATTCTTGGCATATATACACCTATATGCTTTTGCTTTTTTAATTGTTGTTCATGTATGTTAAGGCAAAAAGGTCAAAAGGCTAAAAGGTTAAAAGGTTTTTAATTTTAT
>CAIYCZ010000300.1 GCA_903924805.1 uncultured delta proteobacterium
AACTCCCTGCAAAGCTTCCTTCAGATACAGCAGCGCATTGGGCATATGCGCTGCAAAGGCGGTTTTCCCTTTATCCATGGTAAGATAGGCAAATGCACCGAGCGCCTGCATGTTGCGCTGCAGTCCGGCAAGATGGAATGTCTGGATAAACTGTTCCTTATCTGCTTCCACCCCCCATGCCGTAGTTAATGTCTCTATATAAAAATTAAGAAGTTCATTTCTGTCTTTTTCGTTCAGGACATAATAGGCGTCTTTGAGCAGTGACACTGCATCGTACTGCAACAGCCCTCTGGTTGCTGTCTGAAAATCAATGATGCGCACTCGCCCGTTTTTAAAATAAATATTCTGTGACTGAAAATCCCGGTGCATAAAGTACTTTGGCTCATCCGCAAGGGCAGCACCAAGCAGGTGAAACTCCCTCTCCAGTTCTTCTTCCGCTTCAATCTGCATGCTGCAAAACCGTTTCAGGAAGCACTCGGTAAAATAGTCTGTCTCCCAGCGGAGGGCTTCATAGCCGAAATTTCTGCCCTTAAGATACGCGCAGCTTTCAAGGGAACCTGCGGTCTTCATCTGCATTTCAGCAAGGCTGACAAGCACCTTCTGGTAACGGGCAGTTTTTTCCTCTCCGCTAAGAGGCTTTTTGAGTATGGCGTAAAGGCTTTCGTCTCCAAGGTCTTCTAAAAGCACCATGCGCCGGTCAGCATCACAGGCAATAATTTCCGGAACGCCGATCCCGTGGCTGAAAAGAAATGTACCCACTGAAATATAGGATGCGATATCAAACCGGGGAGACCTGCTCGCCATGACAACAACAGAGCTGTCACTATGTTTAATACGGTAGAAGAGCCGGTCCGATCCCCCTTCAGTGAGCGGAATAATCTCTGCCTGTGAAAGGGGGAGTTGAATCTGTGCCGCTTTCAGAAGCTGCTGAAGTTTTCTCATTATGCCGGGCTCACTCTGCATTGGCCTGAAACGCTCTCCCCACAATGGAATTTTTAATATTCACTCCCTCTTCGATAATAACATCATCCCAGAGGATTGCATTCTCCAGGCTGCTTTTTTTCCTGAGGATGCACCGTTTCCCCACCGAAGCAAACCCCTTGAACTGCACCCCGTCTGCAACCAGTGTGTCTTCTTCAATATAAATACCATCAGGAGGGATCACCACCTCGGCAATTAAAGGTTTTTTTCGACATAATATATCGCGGTGAACCTCAAAGTAGCTTTTAACCGTGCCGACATCCCGCCATTCATAACCGTCTGCGATAATGGCATCTATCCGGTGCGCTCCCTTTCTTATTATTTCCAAACAAAGGGGAATAAGGTCACCGGGGCCTTCGGGTATGAGCGGTAACATCCCCGCATCCATAAACGCAAGCCCGGTATAGGCAAGTTTTTTTACCCAGGACAGGGGTTTAAGCGTATCACGGATATCGCAGATAGTTCCATCCGCTGCAAGGCTGACATTATTATACGGCGGATAATCGTGTAAAACCATCGTGATGAGGGAGCGTTTTTTCTGATAGGCGGCAGCCATCTGGTCAATGGGGATAGTGCTTAAGATATCTCCGTTATGAATCATAAAAAATTCTTCATGCTTTAAGAATTCTCTGAAAGCACCAATACCGCCGGCCACTCCCAGTATATCGGACTCATAGGAGACGGTGATGTTAATACCAAAGTCCTCATCCTGGAGAAACTGCCTCACCTGGTCCGCATGGTGGTGTATATTCACGCCGGCTTCAGTAATGCCGCACCCCCTCAGCTTTCTGAGAATATGCCACAGCAGTGGCCTTCCCAGGATAGGGATAAGGGGCTTTGGCAGATAGTCGGACAGGGGGCTCAGCCGTGTCCCGTATCCTGCAGCAAGTATAATGGTTTTCATAACAGTACCCATAGTAAAAACATTTTTTACAAATATCCAGTATTTTCTCCTTAACTTTTCAGTTATTTTGTACTATTATACAAGGCACAAGGCAGGAACCACTGAGCACAGAATACTATATAAATTTCAAAAGCTGATCGCTAAAGGCTGACGGCTGATAGCTTTTAAAGGACCTCTATGCGAGCCATGACTGAAAAGGAAATCAGGGATTTCATCAAGACATGGACCTGGGGTACGCTTATTGCCGTTGACGGCAATAAGCCGTATGCGGTCGAGCTTTCATATGGAACCGACGGGGAATTCATACACTGCGGCTCAATGCCCGGCGGCCGGATGGCCGCGTGCATCAGGTCCAACCCCCATGTGGTCTTTAAAATCTGTGATGCTGACTGGAGTTATAGTAAATGGAGGGCTGTTATCATCGAGGGAACGGCTGAACGGCTCACCAGGTATGACGATATCCTCAATTCAGTACGGTGTATCGCGCGGCAGAGAAAGCTGCCGGAAAACGCATTTGACAGTATTGCCCGCCGGGTTGCAGACGACCCGGAAAGCAACTCAATTCGAATACCGGTCAAAGTGTTCGGAGGAAAAATAAGCGGGTAACATAGAATGCGGATTGCAGATTTCGGAATGCGGAATGGATAAGAAAGATAGGGGGTCGTGACTGGGGACTCCGGGTTAGGAAAATGTTTTAATTATTATAGCGGAGAGACGTATGGATAAAAAAAAGCTTTTACTTATCGGTTTCATCTCATTGTTGATTTTCGCCCTTCCTGCACAAGCACCGGCAAAGACTTACAAAGAATGCAACTTCTTTACCAAAGGATGCCTCAATGGCGCCTCGACTATCCTGTCGCTGCCTTATTTCCCGGTGAAGCTGGGCTACGCGCTCATGGGAACACTCACTGCCGGAACGCTCAATGCCTGTACCCTGAAATACGCAGAGCCGGTTACTGAAAAGATCGCAATAAGGGCAGCCGGCGGTGACTGGTACATCACCCCGCAGATACTGCTCGGTGAAAAAAAATTGTCATTCAGCGGCTCCCCTGATTAGTGAGCACTGGTTCAGGTTTACCTCTAACCGCAGTCTGCAGATGGTTATTTTATACGTTTTAATAATCTTTTTGTAAAAGCGTCTACACGCAACCTTTTATTTAAAATAAGTTCCCGCATTTCAAGGAACAATTCAACATGCGTGAACCGTTCCGGACCGTGTGTCTCTAAAAATACCGCTTCATACCGATTCCTGCCAAGAATTCCCTCATCATATGCCTTAGTCTCAATCTGGCTGCGGTGCTTTCGAATAGCCGTGCGCTTGATTTTAATTACGCTGGAGATATCAACGGGGTTCAGCCCTTCAATCCCATACACGCCACCCCACACACTGTATCCCCGGAGTCCGGGAGAATATTCTTTGATACCTCTCAGAGCCCTTATAGTGAGTTCTGTAACAGCCCGGTGTGTCGGGTGTGTGTCAAGAGGAGAAGGGAGATATATTGATTCAGGTAAAAGATAGGTAATAACATCAGCTATAGCATCACCTGCAGCGCTTGTCCTCCCGCGCACCAGCATGGTACTCTGAAAGCCAAGAAAAATCCCTGCCCGCGCCCTGACAACCCGTAATGCATCGACTGCTTCGTGCTGCCGGGTATGTATAACTTCTTTATCCGCTGGCCCGCGCGGGTAACAGCGCCCGTCAGTCACATACAGGGAAAACACGTTCATGCCTTTTGCCGCAAGCATGGCCATGGTGCCTCCTGCACCGATGACATCGTCATCCGGGTGCGGGGCGATAATGAGCACGGTGCCCGGCCGCCGCGCAAATTTTTCCAGATTAAAAGGATAACGCGCCGGTATAACCTTTTCTTTAAAAGAAAACGCTGGCATGACCGCTCCAATTAGCAGCACGTTGAGCAGATGGCGTCGTGCACCGGTACCTCTTCTCAGCACAAGTGCAGATCATTGCGGTGTAACGGAGAGTAGTCCTTTCAGGAAAACCAGCTGAAGGGCCACCACCATTTCTTTTTTGGTGCCGGTTCCTGAAGTTCCGGAGAGTTAAACGACAGGAGAGCAACCTGTAATTTTTTATCAACCCGTTCAAGCGTCAGACGGATAATAACCGGGGCAGGCACCCGGGAAAAGACGGCATGGTAAAACAGTATATAATGCTGGTTCATTTTCTCTATTTTCCTGAGCTGGGCTGAACTATAACTATAGGTACCCAGTCGTGACCGCAGGAATTTATTATTTTTATTAAAAACTTTTTTTGTATAGGCTGCTCTCATAGTAGCATTAAAGTACCTGATATAGGTTTCATACTTTTGTTCCTTCATGGCTATCAGGATATTCTCCATGATCGGCCCTGCTTCCTGAGATACCTGCTCTGTTTCTGTTTTTTTTGCTGGCGCAGTAGAACTGATTGACGTGCTGGCCTTTTTGTTCTTATTAAGATCTTCGCTTTTAGCTCCCAGAGAGATGAGAGCTGCTAACAAAATTACCGGTAACACTGCTATATTCTTCACCATAGCTCCTCCATTATCTTAATTGATGCTCTGTATCTTTATAAGTACCGTGCCCGGATAATAAAACTGCAGTATTTGCTCACAGGCATAACCACGGTGTGCCATCTGACATGCCCCCCACTGGCTCATTCCTGCGCCATGGCCGTACCCCTTACCTTTAAATATAAACATTTGTTTTTTTCTTTCAACAGTAAAATATGAGCTTTTTATTTTTGCAGGACCCACTATCAGCCTGAAACTGTTTCCAGAAACATAAAATGATTCTGTACCGGTGCCTATCTGCAGGGCGACAATCCGCCCTGAACAGTCTTTTTCAACCGGCGTTATAGTTTGTACGGTATTGGCAGGAAAGCCATAGTTTTTTAAACGCTCACCAATATCATCTGCCCGGAGAGTTTGTTCCCAGTTGAAACCGCGTGTATCTATGCTGAAAGCATCCTGTCTCCGTTCAAGATACGGCACGCGCCATCCCCAGATGGTTTCTGTTTCTGCAGTCTCCCCGCCGCTATTTGAGTGGTACAGCGCACAGATTATTTTTTTATCATACGTAAGAGCAAGACCCCTCGTGTGATCCACCGCAGTTATGTATGACGCGTTCTCCTTTTCTTTCCCTCCGTAGACCTGCGATGCGGTGGTAGCGAGCAGATCATAGAGCTCGTGCTTTCTTTTTACCATGTGGTACAGAGCATAGGTCCGTGCGGCAATTGCCTGAGACTGCAGGGCTGATGCAGGCCAGGACGATGGCACTTCATGTG
Source organism: uncultured delta proteobacterium (assembly GCA_903924805.1). GTDB lineage: Bacteria > Desulfobacterota > WTBG01 > CAIYCZ01 > CAIYCZ01 > CAIYCZ01. Next base: position 5,166 of record CAIYCZ010000300.1, read on the forward strand.
ACAGAACGCTGTAAAGATATTCTTCCAGCCGCAGATGATTTACCAGCACAAGGTGCCCGTCCTTCACATGAGCCCATAGCAGGCCTCGATATGTTTTATTATCAGCCACAATATCAGTACTGCCGCGAGATTCTATCCTGACCGGGCTTTTCATCTTCCCGTATTTTTCAACATATATGCTGTCTCCATCAGCTCTGCATTGAACGGTTTCGCCGGATACAACATTTACCCGGGCAGAGAGCGGGGGAGTATATAGTTCCAGCCCTCCCGGCGAAGAAAAAACAACAGGGGCTGCGTCATCCTTCAACAACACGCGCACCTGCTGAGGAAATGATTGCCCGGCAGAAAGGGGCGTGTCATCGCCGGTGCCCTCTCCTTTTTCTGCTTTCTCCATTTCCTCCGTTACGCGGTTATCCCGTGCGTATTCAGGATATGAAGAAGTAATCGTCCGGTAGTGCTTCAGGGCTGTTTCCCGCAGCCCTTTTCTGAATAAGATCCGTGCTATACGGAGATGGACTTCCGGTGCGCACGAGGCACCCGGATATTTTTCCCCTATCATGGTGTACATTTTCAGTGCGTGTTCATCGTCTTCCAGGAACTCATAATATATATCACCAACATTTTTATACAGAGAAACTGCGGTGTCCCATTTATTAAGGGAAATGTCCCTGTAGAAGCTGAGCGCCTCCAGGTAACGGCCATTTCTTCTATATGTTTCAGCTATGGTATATAAACTATACGGGACAACCGACTGTGCGGGGGATGAAACACGCAGAGCGCCATATACCAGAAGGAACAGTAAAAAGATACGTCTTCCTTTCATCAGCTTTTACCGTGCTTGATATCTGCGGCAATAGTATTGGAAATAGACAAAGATGGCAAGAATAAATCGTTCTACACGTTCAGTAAGGATAAGCGGGAGACTGCTGCCATTAGCGAAAGGGGTAACGATATGCAATTCACCAGGCAGGCATTGCGTTCTTTACTTCTTTAAGGAGTGCATCGAGATTGAAGGGTTTAAGGAGAATGCCTTGCGCGTGTGCCTTGAGCGTGTTGATCTGTGCATGTCCTACGCAATGACCGGTTGCTATGAGCACCCGCACTGACGGATCGATCTCTGCAAGGTGTATCAAAAAGCTTTCACCGTCCATGACCGGCATACCCAGGTCAAGTATTATCAGGTCAAAACGGTCGCCCTGTTCAAGAGCCTCTTTATAAAGGGTGAGGGCCTCTTCCCCGTGAGCGGCTACCGTAACGTTATACCCTGAAGATTCAAGAAGCTGCTGAGCGATCTCGCGCAGATGAGGCTCATCATCCACCACCAGTATTGATTGGCCATTGCCTTGAGGTATGGTTACTTCCAGTAAATCGGCGGGTATATTTTCTCCAACTTTCGAATTTAATCTCATTACAATATACCAGTATGATTTGTTTAGTATTTCTGCAAAGTTATGCCCCAAAAGGCAGTTACGTTACTTCTAAACCTTTTTCGACCTGACAAATAAGAATCTTTAATATGTTATTCTTAGATAATAGACGGCTGGACAAAAAACTTCTGATAAAAACTATAATAAATAAAGTTTTTCTTGTGCAATCCGATAGGGGTTGTACAAAAAATAAAAAACAGGGGCAATTATATGAAAGCTTTTGATGGGCAAAAGGCAATTCAATACTTTGAGAGTGTTTTTCAGTATTCCGTCGAAGGCATAATTATTGTCGATGCCAGTGGCACTATTTTGCAAAGCAATCCGGCTTTTGAAAAACTCTTAGGATATAATAAAGAGCAACTGACGGGTACCTCCTTTATTAAACTTGCTCATAAAGGCGAAAAAGTTCAAAAGCTCACCTCCCCCACCAGGCTCCATCACTTCAATCGCTCATCAAATTTTCCTCTGGAACTGCATCTGATCGATAAACAAGGAATTTCTATTCCCGTAAGACTACGGTCAATCCTTATAAAGGACGCTGCCGGCAACGTATCTGAAGCTATCGGGATAGTTGAAGATTTAAGACAGGAAAGCGGCGGAAAAGGGCTTGAACAAAAAATATGGGAGACGCAGGAAACCCTGCAGAACGTGCTTGCCAATTCAGGTGATGCAACGTTCCTGGCTAATACAAACGGAGTCATAACGACTGTTAACGAAGCCTTACTGAAGATGCTGGGATATGAGCATGACGAGGTGGTGGGTAAGCACTTGACAGAATTCTCCCCCTTTGAGGGGACCTATAATTTGACGACGGGTGAAGAGCTTGCGCTGGGTGAGGACTATATTAATTACCAGCTTGAAAAAGCCAACGAGCTATTCGAGAAAGGAAAAGTAACCAACTACAACCTGTATCTCACCCGTAAGGACCGGTTGATTATTCCGATTGAAGCTACTATCGCAGTTCTGAAAGATCTGCATGGTGAGCAACGCGGTTCCATAGCCATCTGCAGAGATATCACTGAGCGGACAAAAGCTGAAAAAAAGATCAAGAAAACTAAAGATTTTTTAGAAAATATTTTTCGAACCTCAACTGATGGAATTGTAGTGTCCAATAATCAGGGTATCTTAACTATGGTCAATGATGCAGTAGCCAGGATGACCGGCTATTCTATCGATGAGCTTATAGGGAAACACTCGTTTGAGTTGGGCCTCCTGGAGGAAGAATATGCTGAAAAAGGGAAAGAATTCGTAGCAAAACTGCATGAAGAAGGCACCGTAACGGGATTTGAAAATACCTGGTTGAAAAAGGACGGTAGCACCGTAGAGATAGAGCTGAATGCCTCTCTGTTAAAAGATAAAGAAGGTAACCTGGAAGGGGCCATAGCATGCGTCAGAGATATCTCTGAACGGAAAAAAGCTGAAGAGGTATTAAAACAATCTGAAGAGCGTTACCATAATTTGATTGAGTTTGCCAATGTGGGAATTGTTGTCTCCGAAAATAGTGAGATTACCCATTTCAATAAAAAGGCTGAAGAGATTTATGGCTATTGCAAAGATGAGATAATAGGCAAATCACCGAGTATTTTGACCTTAGAGAAAGCCCGGCAACGCCATAGGGAACATTTTAATAAGCTGCTGGCATCGGAAAAGGCAGAAAAAACGGTCTTTGAAGAAGAAGGGGTACGCAAAGACGGCACCGTTTTCCCGGTAGAAATTTCTTTTGCACTGATTCAGCCAAGCAGTAAAACAATGATTGCAGCAGTAAATGACATTACTGAAAGAAAGGAGATGGAGAAAAAACTTCTCCAGTCAGAAAAACTTACCTCGCTTGGCGAATTAGCCGGAGGGGTGGCCCATGACTTCAATAACGTGCTGGCAGCTATTCTTGGAAGAGCTCAGCTTTTGAGGATGTATATAGAACCCCCCACGGGAAAACAGGAAAGAAGGAAAATGATCTATGAACTAAAGAAGGGGATGAAAGTGATAGAGAGGGCTGCACTGGATGGTGCTGAGACGGTGCGCAGGATCCAGGAGTTTTCACGCAGGCGCGATGACGATAGCTATTTTTCAGCAGTAAACGTAAATGAGATAATAAGTCATGCCCTTGAGTTTACCAAGGTCCGTTGGAAGAATGAGGCTGAAGCGAAAGGGATATTTATTTCAATTGAAAAAGCTTTCTCCCCTCTTCCCCCCATAGCCGGCAGTGCTTCAGAGCTGAGGGAGGTTTTCACCAATCTTATCAACAATGCTCTTGATGCTATGCCCCACGGCGGTATGCTGCGAATCTCTACTGCGGTAAAGAATGAACAGGTTGTGGCAACAGTGGCGGACTCCGGTATCGGCATCCCCCTGCCCATACGGGATAAAATCTTTGATCCCTTTTTTACCACCAAAGGCCCCCAATCAACAGGACTGGGCATGAGCGTATCCTACGGGATCATTAATCGCCATCAGGGAACTATCAATGTGGACAGTTGTGAGGGTCGGGGAACAACCTTCGCCATTGAGCTCCCTTTATCAGTACAAAAATTAATGAAAGAAAAAGCCACGCCTGTATATAGTGACCAGAAAAAAGGTAGAATCCTTGTAATTGAGGATGAGGGGGATGTGCGTGAGCTTCTCTCTGATATATTGATGAGCGAAGGCCATATGGTTGAATCAGCAGCAGAAGGTACAGAAGGCATAGAGAAGTTTAGGGTGGATCATTATGATATGGTATTTACCGACCTGGGAATGCCGGGACTTTCCGGGTGGCAGGTGGCACAGGAGATAAAGCAGATACGGCATGATACACCGGTGGCATTGATCACCGGCTGGAACGTTGCAGAAAAAGAGTGCCAGTCAAAACACGACCAGGTTGATTTAATCATTAATAAGCCCTTCCGGGTTGATCAGGTCTTACAGGCGGTTCAGGACCTGATGGATAAAAATCACTTCAATGTGTGAAAGCAGGGGGTGACGTGATGGATGTAATGGATGCCATAAAAACACGCGAGAGCATTCGCAGCTATAAGAAAAAATCGGTTGAAGATGAAAAATTACGGCTCATCCTTGAAGCAGCACGGCTTGCACCATCAGCAAGCAACCGGCAGGAGTGGCGCTATATAGTGGTACGGGATAAAGCCAGACGAAATAAACTCATGAAGGCAGCAGCAGATCAAACGTTTGTAGCAGAAGCTCCGGTGGTCATTGCAGCCTGTGCAGAGACTGACAACCATGTCATGATGTGCGGCCAGCTCTGTTATCCGATTGATCTCGCCATTTCTATTGATCATATGACCTTGCAGGCGGTGGAAGAGGGTTTAGGAACCTGCTGGATAGGGGCTTTTGATGAAGACGCGGTAAAGGCCATTTTGCAGATTCCCCTGGAAATTCGTGTTGTGGCGCTGCTCACCATAGGGTACCCCAGAGCGCTGCGGGAAAGAAAATCGAGGAAAAAGCTCCATGAAATAGTCAGGCATGAATCATGGAGCACACATGCGTGATTTCAGCGTGCTGATTGCTGCATCGCTTTCCACCGGGTTACCTCCGTTGCGGGGTGTAAAACGGTTACACATAAATTCTATAGTCAATGTCGGGGAATATGTTGTCCCTGCTCTCCAGGTCCAGAAGCCACGTTTCATCTATGTTATTCTTAAGAATTCCCTCCCGGATACGCATAAAATTAATGATATGTGTCCTGGTGCGCTGCATCGCATAGCTCGCCATGGTACCCGTCTTCATGATAAACGCCCAGTCACTGCTCTGGGCAAGAAGTAATTCCCGTACTGCCTGGTTCAGTGCCCTCAGCACCACCCCCTCGGCATGTGGAAATATTTTTGCAAGATCAACCATCCATTCAGCCGCCTTGTGGAGGTGGCGATAAATCCAGTCATTACTTCCCTCAAGCCACACCTCATTATAGCCTTTCCAGCCCCAGCTTGAAAGTGAGGGTACTGCTACTTGATTATCAGGATACCGCTCCAGATATTCTGATGGCGTGATCATCTGAAACACTGTCTGTTCACCTGCAGCTTTGCGGATAAGGAAATCAAGCCAGTACGGTCCTTCATACCACCAGTGGCCGAACAGTTCAGCGTCATACGGGGCAACGATTATGGGCCGCTTTCCCAGGGCATTATACAGAAACTCAATCTGTTGTTTGCGGTTAACCATGAAATTGCCTGCATGTACAGCCGCCTTTTCCCGTGCTGCGTCAGGATTATACGGAGCTTTATCCGGAGCATCACCGGTAATCCGGTAATACTTTATCCCGGTATATACCCGGATACCGTCTTCATGGAGATACGGCCGGATATAGTCATAATCAAGATCAAATCCGATATCCCGGTAAAAATCCCGGTAATCATAATCACCCGGATATCCTTCCCTGGCGCTCCACACCTGCCGGGAGGATTCAATATCCCGCCCGAATGCAGCTACCCGTGAGGGACAGTAAATGGGTGCAAATACGCCATATCGCGGCCGCGGAGAGGCATGCAAAATCCCGTGGCTGTCAACAATAAAATAGCGAATACCGGACTCTTTTAACAGTTCATCAAGCCCGGGCTCATAGCCGCATTCAGGAAGCCATATCCCCTGTGGTTTTCTGCCAAACAGCCGTTCATACTGGGCAACGCCCACCCGAATTTGTGCGCGGATAGCGGACACGTTTTTATTCAGGAGGGGAAGAAAGGCATGGGTTGCAGCAGAGGTTATAATTTCGAGATGTCCGAGGTCCTGGAAGTGCTTGAACTCCTGCACCACGTTTTTGTTATACGTGTTGATAAAGAGATCACGAGTACGGGAGAATTTCCGGTGATAGCATTCTGCAAGCCGGTTAAATTCTGGTTGCCAGCGGGTCCTCTCTATCTCTTTTGCAGACAGTTCTACAAGCCTGTCAAGCTTGGCACTGTAGCGATCTTGCAGCAGAGGGTCAATCATCATCGACACAAGCGTTGGGGTGAGGGACATGGTAAGGCGAAACGGGACCCTCTCGCGGACTAATCCCTCCATCATCTGTATGAGAGGAATGTAGGTCTCGGTAAGCGCTTCATATAACCAGTCCTCTTCTAAAAAATCACCATACTCGGGATGGCGGACAAACGGAAGGTGTGCATGGAGCACGATGCTCAGATAACCCTTTTCCATGGGACAAAAAACCCCTGCTCAGTTATAAAAAAGGTCGTTTATAAAAAACGACCTTTCATTTCATAAACGCATTTCCCTATTTTCCATAAAGAACAGCTTATCTTTTTATTTTCGGTTCATGTCTTTCCGTAGACCGACTAATGGTGGGTATAACAGAACGCATCTCCACGCCGTCAGATGACTCTGCCGTTACCGGGATGACGTGCGTTCCATCAGGAAGTGCGAAGCGAACGCTGAATGTTCCATCAGGTCTCAGGCGCAGTTGCCTTCCCTGTACATACACGTTTGCATCAGGCTCCGTTGCACCGTATACAATCAGCTCGGCATGCAGGGTAAACCAGAATGCTCTTTGCTTCTTCTGGTGCGGCATCCCTTCACTTCCGATACCGGTAATACCGGGAGACGTTATCTGCTCCTGAAGACGTTCTGCAATCATTTCCTGAAACTCAAGGGAGCCCGCTCCTCCGCGACCAGCTGACAGGGCATATACGTGTTGAAATTCTTCCGGTGTGCCCTCCCATGCTTCATCTATGACATCTGACATTCCTGCCCGGGGAGTGGTCACCGGATTGGAACGCGCAAGAAGATAAAAATCTCCCTGCGGGGTCTTCAAGCCAATATCCACGCAATAGGTTCGATCAGGAGTTCCCAGGTTAATATACCAGTTAGTCATCATACCGGTAATCTCGATATCAAAAAACAGGTGTGCGTTGAAACCGTCAAATGCAATACCGGTTATGTCGTATACCCGTAAAATTGTCTGTGTCTTATTAAGATTTCCCCCGATTTTCTCTCTGAGCTCGTCAATCTTTTTCGGTCCAATCTCCCAATAAGCATATGCCCAGTAAGGATCACGCACCATGACAACGATCCGCGTTTCACCGTATTCACGGGGGAGTTCTTGCGGAAAAAGAGCTTCTGACCCGCGCAGAGCGGAAAACAGTTGAAATTTTGCCTGCTCAACCTCTTCCTGCCAGTGTTTTTCTATACTGTTGTCTGCAGGCTGAGTTGGCTCAGGAACAGGACCTCTGGCAGAAACCTTTTTTACTGTTTTCGCTCGGGTCTTTCGGGGTTTGGATATCGCTTTTATCTTGGTTCTGGTTTTCCCTTTCTTGTTCCGTTCAGTTTTTTTTGAAGCTTTTGCTATATGCGCGATCAGTGATTCTCTATTCATCTTGTGACGGCCACTTACTTCCAGCTTGGCAGCTAAAGACAGAAGCTCTGCCCTGGTTTTTTCTTTGATCTGCTGTTTTTTCATATGCTGACCCCCCCCCTTCGTGCAGGTGTTTAAATTATATTTTTCACCCCCCGCCCCTGTGGATATATTCAAGCAGTCATCACAAACAATCTTCAGGGGCGCTAATCACCGGTACTGGTAGTATGTTTTTATCACATCATGGGTTTTTTCTCAATAAAAGCATAGGCACTGTGGTCATGGATACTCTCCATGTTTTCTGATTCCACGCTATACCAGGTAATATTGCTGTCTTCATCAAGCTTTTCTGCAATACTTCTTACCACATCTTCCACAAACATGGGATTATCATATGCCTTTTCAGTAACATATTTTTCATCCGGTCTTTTCAGAAGCGGGTACATCTCACTTGAAGCGCACGTTTCAATAATGTGAATTAAATCTTCTATCCAGAAAAATTTTTTAAAACGCACGCTTACCATAACCTTGCTCTTCTGGTTATGCGCCCCGTAGTTGCTTATCTCCTTGGAACAGGGACACAGTGTCGTTATGGGGACCTCTATGCCAACAATAAGATCGGCCCTCTTATCATGGGTACCCCAGATATGACAGGTATACTCCATCAGGCTCTTTGCCTTCGACACCGGCGCCTGTTTTTCAATAAAGTACGGAAACGCGATCTCCATATGGGCCGATTCAGAGTGCAGCTTCTCTTTCATCTTAACCAGTATCTCTGATAGATTCCCTACATTGATACCCTTGCGGTACGTATTGAGAATCTCAATAAACCGGCTCATATGGGTTCCCTTGAAGTGGTGGGGAAGATTTACGTACATATTAATGGTTGCTACCGTGTGCTGAATCTTATTCTTTTTATCCAGAACAATAATCGGATAGCGGATACTTTTTACCCCTACCTTGTTTATTTCGATTTTTCGGTGGTCCTGCTGGCTCTGAATGTCTTTTAGTTTCATGCAATCTGAAAGGTTAATGGCAAGCTGAAAAGAAAGGGGGTTGCGTATGTTCCATAGCGCCTTTTAATTATCTTCCCTGTAGGTTACC
>CAIYCZ010000301.1 GCA_903924805.1 uncultured delta proteobacterium
AATATCAAACATAACTCCTGAGCCTCACTCCACAATTTCCGGCATTCATCTTTCCTGACAGGGTTTGCCTTTGCAATCATCCTTAACCAATGTCTTGTTTCTTTTGATTCCTTTTTACATATGGCAATCTTATGCCGAAAATCCTTCTTTGATTCAGCCCCGTCAGCCTCCATGTAATTTGCTCCAATGCTTGTACCGGAACGAATAATCTGCGAAATCAATTCATTATTTACCGGGTCGTTTGATAAAGTTTTAACAAAATCAATAACCTCTTCCCCAAAACGAGCAGTCCTCTCCTCAAGATCATAGACTTTTTTATCATTTGAGCTTTGACATTCATTTGGCATTTGAGCCTTGTAATTTGTCATTTCATCTTTGACATTCATTTGTCATTTGGATTTTGACATTTGAACTTTTTGCATGTTCCTGTCATATATAATCTTAAGCCCCTTCAGCGTCAGCAGCTCATCAACCTCATCAATGGCTTTGGAGTGTGAGGCAATCAGAAACGCGAGGCCTCCGGTTGCCACCACATACGGATTGGTCTTCACTTCCTCTTTCATGCGGGCAACTATTCCTTCAACAAGAGCTATATATCCATACACAATGCCTGACTGCATGCTGGTTACCGTGTCCCTGCCGACAACACGCTCCGGTGTTACGAATTCAACGCGGGGAAGTTTCGACGCCTTCTGAAACAGCGCTTCGCTTGATATATGGATTCCCGGTGCAATAGCCCCGCCTATGTACTCGCCCGCAGGTGAAACATAATCAAAGGTTGTTGCCGTGCCAAAGTCAATGATAATGAGGCTCCTTTTATATTTCTCAAAGGCAGCCACTGCATTAACAATGCGGTCAGCACCGACTTCCCTGGGATTGTCATAGTGAATAGGCATGCCCAGGGTAATGTCCGGGCCGACAAGCAGCGGTGCGATATTGAAATACGTTTTGCAGAGTAGTTCCAGCGTTGGAGCTACCGGGGGCACGACACTGGATATAATGATGGCTTTTATAGAATCAGGAGAAACACTACGAGCGGCAAACAAACTCTGCAGCAGGATTCCATATTCATCACTGGTCTTATCCCGGTCTGTCATGATCCGCCAGTGGGTGACAAGCCGGTCTCCCTCATAAATACCCAGAACTATGTTTGTATTGCCTACGTCAATGACTAATAACATAATTTTAAAAATTCCAAAGTTCAAATGCCAAGGGTAAAATGACAAATGACAAAGCTCAAAGTTCAAATGAATGTCAAAACCTTAATGTCAAATGGATGAGTTGTAATTTGACATTTGGAATTTGTAATTTGGCATTACATTTTGACATTTGTCATGTGCAGGTTATGCTCATGCTGATATCCACTGCCCTGGCTGAATGGGTAATTTCTCCCACTGAAATATAGTTTACACCGGTCTGCGCAATCTCTTCAACAGCATCAAGATTCACATTCCCCGATACTTCCAGGGGGATGCTTCCGCCGCTGATCTCTACTGCCGTGCGTATATCTGCAACACTCATATTATCAAGCATTACCATGTCAGGGCCAGCCTCAAGCGCCTCAATCAGCTCCTTAATGCTCCGCACCTCCACCTCAATTTTAATATGCGGGCTGCGTGCTGCTTTAGCCTTGTTAACAGCCGCGGTGATCCCGCCGCAGGCATCAATGTGATTATTCTTGATAAGAATGGCGTCAAAAAGGCCCATGCGGTGACTGGTGCCCCCTCCGCAGCGCACGGCTTCTTTTTCCAGTACCCGCAAGCCCGGTGTTGTTTTCCGGGTGTCAAGCAGCACAACACCGTATGGCTTCACTCTCTCCACAAACTGCGCCGTGAGTGTCGCAATGCCTGACAGGTGCTGAAGAAAATTCAGAGCAGTTCTTTCACCCGAAAGAAGCACATCAAGCGGCCCCTGCAACTCTGCAATGACCGCTCCCTTTTCTATAATCGCACCTTCCTCTTCAAGAAATAAGAACGCAACCTGAGAGCTTAATAACTGGAAGACCCGGACAAACGGTGCGGTGCCTGCGAGGATAATCTCTTCTTTTGCAACAGCTATAGCTCTTCCCGGCGTTTTAGGGCTGACAAGATGCGCCGTCGTTATATCTCCCGGACCAATATCTTCCTTCAAAGCCAGGAGAATAAGCTCGTCCATCCGGATGTTTTCAAAGGTATTGGTTATCATGCGCACATCCCGGTAATCCTGTCTATGTTTTCTCTAAGGCGTACTTCTTTCTCTTTCAGCATTTTTGCTTTATCTTTTTCCTTTTCAACGATTTCCTGGGGTGCCCGGCTCAAAAAGTCACGATTCGCCAGCTTCCTCGAAATAAACTCAAGGTCATCAAGAATCTTTTTCATCTCCTTCTCGAGGCGCCTTTTTTCCTCTGCGAAATCAACTGCTCCTTCAAGAGAAACAAAAAGTTCAGCCTCATCAATAACTGCCGCCAGTGCAGACGGCGGCTTCTGGAATGCAGTATGGATTGCGAGTGACTTGAGACCTGCCAGATTGCGTATAATGCCGGCATGGTTCTGCAGATTCTCTTTAGCCGCTTCACCATGGCACAGCACGTCAACATGGAGTCTGCCCGACGGCGGCACATTCATCTCGCTGCGCACATTCCTGACAGCAGTTACCGCTTTAATAATCATCTCCATGTTCGTCTCCGCAGCAGTGTCAATCTCCCCGGAATTCACTTTGGGAAACGGCGCCACGGTTATGCTCCCCGAAGCCAGCGGAAGCTTCTGCCATATCTCCTCGGTAAGAAAAGGCATAATAGGATGGAGCAGTTCAATGACCGTCTTTAAAACCCGCACCATGCAGCACTGGACGGTGGTTCGCTTCTGCAGATTTTCTTTCTGATAGAGTGCCGGTTTGACCATCTCAAGATACCAGTCACAGTATTCGTGCCATAAAAACTGATAGAGGTGATGTGCTGCATCATTAAATTTATACTCATCAAGTGCCGTGGTGACGCTCCCGATTACGTGATTCATCCTGCTCAAAATCCAGCGCTCTTCCAGTCCCAGCGCTGCTTTATCAAAGCCATCAGGGTTGTACCCATCAATATTCATCAGCACAAACCGTGCTGCATTCCAGATTTTATTCACAAAATGGCGGTATCCCTCAATCCGCTCTTCTGCAAGGCGGATGTCCCGGCCCTGTGCAGCCATAGCAGCAAGGGTAAACCGAAAACTGTCAGTGCCGAATTTATCAATCACCTCAAGGGGGTCAATAACGTTTCCCTTTGATTTGCTCATCTTCTGGCCTTCCAAATCTCTGACCAGGGCGTGGATATACACGTCACTGAAGGGAACCTTTCCCATGAATTTGAGGCCCATCATCATCATGCGCGCTACCCAGAAGAAAAGAATGTCAAAACCGGTAACCAGACATGCGGTGGGATAAAACGTCGCAAGCTCTCTGGTCTTATCCGGCCATCCAAGGGTTGAGAATGGCCACAGGGCAGAGCTGAACCACGTGTCAAGCACATCGCTGTCCTGCTCAAGCTCCCTGCTTCCGCAATGGGAGCAGGTCTTCGGGTCTTCCCGTTCAACCGTAATCCCCTCGCACTGCTTGCAGTACCATGCCGGTATCCGGTGACCCCACCATATCTGCCGGGAAATACACCAGTCTTTTATGTTATTCATCCACTCAAAATAGGTCTTTTCCCAGGTTGCCGGTATAATGCGCGTCTCCCCTTTTTCCACTGCCTGTATTGCTTTTTCTGCCAGAGGCTGAACGTTCACAAACCATTGCAGGGAAAGATTCGGTTCAACGATTTTTTTGCACCGGTAACAGTGCCCGACAAAATGGCGGTATGGCTCAGTCTTAATCAGCAGGCCCTGTGCCTTCAGGTCACCAAGGATACGCTTTCGCGCGTCAAACCGGTCAAGGCCTTTGTACAGCCCGGCTTCATCAGTCATGGCGCCATCTTCGCCTATGACCTTTATCAAATCCAGATTATGCTTCTTCCCGATTTCAAAGTCATTGGGATCATGGGCAGGGGTAATTTTCAACGCACCGGTTCCAAACTGCACATCAACATATTCATCACCAATAACCGGAATGGGGCGGTTCATCAGCGGCAGAATAACTTCAGTGCCTATCCATTCCCGGTAGCGCTCATCCAATGGATTTACCGCCACCGCCGTATCGCCCAGCATTGTCTCAGGTCTGGTGGTAACAACGGTTAAAAACCTTTTTCCCTTCTTTGACGGATATTTTATGTAGTACAGGTTCCCATCAATTTCATCGTGCTCAACCTCCAGATCAGAGAGCGCAGTATGACAGCGGGGGCACCAGTTGATAAGCTTTTTGCCACGGTAAATAAGCCCTTCCTTATACAGGCTGACAAAAACTTCTCGAACCGCTCTGGACAGCCCCTCATCCATGGTAAACCGCTCCCTGCTCCAGTCACATGATGCGCCAAGCCGCATAAGCTGCTTGATAATAATTCCCCCGAACTCTTCTTTCCACTTCCACACGCGCCTGACAAATTCTTCCCTGCCAAGATCGAAACGGGTCTTTTTACCTCTGCTGAGCTCCCGCTCAACTACATTCTGGGTGGCAATACCCGCGTGGTCTGTGCCGCACTGCCAGAGGGTTTTAAACCCCTGCATGCGTTTATAGCGGATGAGTATATCCTGGAGCGTATTATTTAAGGCATGCCCCATGTGCAGAGAGCCGGTGATATTCGGCGGCGGGATAACAATACAGTACGGCTGGGCAGAGCTTTCCATATCAGGCTTAAAATAGCCCTGGTCAATCCAGTACTGGTACCACTTCTTCTCAACCTCATGCGGCTCGTAAGTCTTTTCCAAAACAGGCTTTTCCATAAAATCTTTTTTTGAGGGATTGCTGTTACGGGCTTTGAACCCATTATTAATCTCAAAGCCCATCAAGGGAATGACAAATGTCAAAATGTAATGCCAAATTACAAATTCCAAATGCCAAATGAATTTCAAATGTCAAATTACAAATCATCCATTTGACATTAAGATTTTGACATTCATTTGAACTTTGAGCTTTGTCATTTTTCCTTTTACCTTTCCCGGTACTCTCCAAATACCCCGCGCAGCACATCAGCAATTTCACCAAGTGATGCATAGGCTTTGACTGCCTCAAGTGTCGGCGGCAACAGATTCTCGGTGCCCTGGGCAGCAGATTTAAGTTTTTTCAATGATTCCTGGACTTTGCCGGAATCCCGCTCGCTTTTTACCTTTGCGAGTTCTTCCTTCTGCAATCGCTCTTTTACCGGGTCAACCCGCAGGAGGTTCTGCAGGGGCTTTTCCTCAACCGTGAACTTGTTAAGGCCCACCACTACCTGCTCGCTCTTTTCGACGTCCTTCTGATACTGATAGGCACTGTTCTGTATCTCGTTCTGAATATAGCCGGTCTCAATTGCCTTGATTACGCCGCCCATCTTGTCAATCTTCTCGATATACTGCCGGGCACCGTCTTCAATCTGGCTGGTAAGAGACTCAATAGCGTAGGAGCCTGCCAGCGGGTCAATCGTATCGGCAACGTTGGTTTCAAAGGCAACAATCTGCTGGGTCCGCAGCGCTACCCGCACCGCTTCTTCAGTGGGCAGCGCCAGCGCCTCATCAAACGAGTTGGTGTGCAGCGACTGGGTTCCGCCAAGAACCGCGGCAAGAGCCTGGTATGCCACCCGCACGATGTTATTGAACGGCTGCTGTGCGGTCAGCGTGCAGCCTGCGGTCTGGGTATGGAAGCGCAGCATCAGGGAACTCGGATTCTTGGCAGCAAACCGCTCTTTCATGATGCGCGCCCAGAGCCGCCGCGCAGCCCTGAACTTGGCTATCTCTTCAAGAAAGTTATTGTGGCAGTTAAAAAAGAAGGAAAGCCGCGAAGCAAATGCGTCAACATCAAGCCCCGCCTTTATGGCAGCATCAACATACGTAATACCGTCTGCCAGGGTGAAGGCCACTTCCTGCACGGCGGAAGAACCTGCCTCCCGCATATGGTAGCCGCTGATGCTGATGGTATTCCACTGCGGCACACGGTC
>CAIYCZ010000302.1 GCA_903924805.1 uncultured delta proteobacterium
CATCTTTAAGCTGTGAAAGCGAACAATCCCGCAGGATAAAAAATTCATTGCCGAAGGTTTCCAAAAGTTTGCGGTAGTGCTGCGCGACCTTCTTACTTTTAGCACCCACGCCGTACACCTCTCCCAGCACCTCGGACATCGGTATTGCGCTGAGAAACGGAAAGGCCTGCTGCGGTTTATATCCCGCTTCCCGGTCAGAAAGCAGTGCTACCCGGTGCATAACGCCGACGGTAACCTTTTTGCCGCACGCCGGGCAGAGGCCGCTTAAAGACCGGGTCTCTTCAGGGCTCATACACCTGCTGCAGGCGCGGTGGCCGTCATAATGGTACTTGCCTTCCTGGGGGAAAAACTCGATAGTGCCCAGAAACCGCTTATGATCCTTTGTCTTTAACGCATCACGCATGGCGAAATAGGATAGCTCACTGTCAAAGATATTTGCCTCCCTGCCGAGCTTTTCCGGAGAGTGGGCATCAGAATTGGAAACCAGCACAAAGGGGTCAAGCCGCGAGACCCGCCAGTTCATGGCCGGGTCGGATGAGAGGCCTGTTTCCAGGGCGAAGATCTGCGGCGTCAATTCTTCAAAACACTCTTCAACCGCGTCAAAGCCGCTGGCAGCACCAAGAACGGAGAAGTGGGGGGTCCAGATGTGAGCCGGGATGCAGGTATTGTCGGGTGAAGCGTCCAGCACCAGCTGCAGAAGGAGTTTACAGTCCATGCCCAGGATCGGCCGGCCGTCGGATTTAATATTGCCGCGCTCCTGCAGTGCTGCATTGAGTTTTCCGGCACTTATAAGGTCCGGGGCGAGTATCACCGTATGGATTTTTCTGGTGCGCTCGCCTTTTTTATAGATGGTGCTTATCTCGGCCGAGAGCATAAACCTGACAGCTGCGCGGCAGGTCGCGGGGATTTCGCTATCCCGGCTTGCGGCATAGTTTTTTTTGAGCTGAAAGAGACCGGGCTCGGCAGGCTCGAGTTTTTCCCTGAGCTCGGCAAACCATTGGGGATGGGTAAAATCTCCGCACCCCACCACGGTTATGCCCTTGAGCTGGGCCCACTGGTAGAGATTTTCAAGGTTCATCTGGGGGCTGGTAGCGCGGGAGAATCGTGAATGGATGTGGAGGTCGGCGATGAACGGCATAAGGGAACGGCGCTCTCCAGCAGGATGGAGGGGTTATTTATTCTATACTGTCGGAACCATCTGCCGCAGGGCTTTCAGTTTCCGGCACGCCCAGGCAGTCCGGGCAGTATGCTACTGCCTTGCCGCAGTGACACACGGCATCATAACCCCCCTGGGGCTGCGGGATTTTTCTTCGGTTATTATATGCCCAGTAATTGCGCACCTGGACTTTGCGGCGGTTTTGCCCTTCTGATTCTTTCATAAGCTCTTATAGTGAGTCGTCATAATGCGCATTTACTTATCATGTTCAGGCAGCGGACGCAAGGTGTTTGTGGGCAGGACATTCCCCCGATAATTTTGGGGAACGATTTGTTATTAAAATAGTTGCAATACGCACTGCAGGTATTATACTATTAATTATTATAGCTCATTATCCATGTTAATTAAAGGAAGGGAGCAATGGCA
>CAIYCZ010000303.1 GCA_903924805.1 uncultured delta proteobacterium
ATGTTTGCTAAAAAGTTCCAGCATGTGAGTGAGAAAGGGTACGGGAGTGGCAATGCGGTAGGTCCCCGAACCGTCAAGGTTCAGATGCACAGCTATTGCCGTCTCAGACGTTTTCCTCTCTATTTTTGCCGTTCTTTTCATTGGTGTGCTCCACTTATGAATTTTCAAACTCCCCTTTAGGGGACTTTTTCTGGGCATTGATATGAGCTTTCAGCGCCTTTTTATAAGCGTGGACGGCGTCTGATTTTCTTTCATTTCTACTGCGCGGGCATCACGTTCTGCGCCGCTTATCTGTTCCGTCCCGGGTGCTATGGTTTTATTTCTCTTCTTTTTCAAATACTCGATGATGTTGGTGCTCAGCGATTTTCCGAACTGGCCGATGAAGCCTGCCAGCAATATCAGGGAAACCCATTTTAAGACTTCACGTGCCGTATCCATAACCCGCCCGGTCTCCTGTAGTACTTACATACCCGAAATGAGCCTCTAACTTCAAGATATTTCTCTTGCTTTATACTTGTTTCTTGAGGATGTACATAAAGGAAAGGTGGTTAGATATTTTCTGCAGGGGGTCTGATAGCACTTGTACCCCTCATGCGAGGTGCACTATAGTCCGGTATATTGACGTCCACGGCTTTGTGTGCAAAAGTTAGCCTGATTTTGTAAAGTTGACTGGTCTCCTAAACCACCAAACAAAAATTATTTGCAATTACGGTGATAATTATATATTAATCAGCCTGCCCGGCACGCTTTGCGGGTCAGAACTCTCAGGTTTCAGTTGCTGTGTGTGAACTAATAAACAGAGATGCGGGATACGTATTCTGCCTCAATGAAGCCGTCTTAAAGGAACCCCCGTGTATAAAAAACTATTAGAGCACCCCCTTGTTTTTAATGCGTGGTCTGCAACGTATATTACTCCCGTGGCCCGGATGATAACAGCGGTTATCCAGCAGGACGATCAGGCAAACATTCTTGACCTGGGCTGTGGCTCGGGCAGGTTGCAGCGACATTTATCCTTTCGTGACTATGTGGGCATTGATCAGAACAGCGGCTATATTGAGTATGCAAAGAAACATTCTCAGGGCCGATTCATTGCCGGGGACGTTACCAACCTGAACAGGTGTCTTGATGACCAGAAATTCGATTATGTTTTTTTGATAGGGCTTTTGCATCACCTTGAATATTCTCAGGCAGTCTCTGTAATGAAACAGTTGCCTGCGCATGTAAAACCGGGTGGAAAGGTAATAGTCATAGATCATGTCTATACCCCTGAATTAAGCCTGCTTAATAAGATTTTATTAAAGTGTGACCGGGGGAAGTTTATTATCAAGCAAAATGATTACCGGCAGTTATTCCAGAATTTTACCGTGGTATCAAATAAGGGCTTTAGTATCGGCCTGGGCTCAATTGCGCTGTGGTCATCCTTGGTCAGATTCCTATTAGCTCCGCAGTAAGATTCTTTCCAAAACAAGTTCAAAAATTTCAAAACAATGGAGTACACAGAGAAAAGATGAAATACTACTGAAAAATTATTGATACGGTATTTGCTCTGCGTTCTGGTGGTTGAAGGGAGAAGGAATCTGCCTGAAATACTTGGAATATGCGGCAGTGCCCGTAAGAACGGAAACACGGCAACACTGTTGCGGGAAGTGCTCAACGCAACCGGACTTGAAAGCGAACTGATTTTTCTTTCTAATCTCACCATCGGCTTTTGACCGGCTGCTTAAGCTGTATGGAACAGAAGGGCGTGTGCATCAAAGACGATGACATGAAGGGGCTTATCGGGAAACTGCTCTCTGCAAAAGCCATTGTTCTTGGTTCTCCCAACTACTACTATGATGTGTCCGGGTTAATGAAAAATATGATTGACCGCAGCATCTCGACAAGCTATCTCGGCGTCGGGGAATATACCGGCATGGAGTGGCACGGCTGGCGGCCTTTTGTGGATAAGGCAGGAGGCATTGTGATATGCCAGGCGGCATTTGGCGCAGAAAAGGCTTTGGAGACATTTAAATGCTTTGCTGAATACTCAGGGTTGAATCTGATTGGGGAAGTAATTGCTTCGGCTGGCAATCAACCGGTGAATGATTTCCCCGAATATATTGAAAAGGCGCACAAGCTGGGGATGAAGATACGGGAGGAAGTTATCAGGAAAGAAACAAAAACCAGCCGATAGCTGATGGATGGCAGCTTCGCTTTCTCCGTGGTCTCAAAAAAAATACCTTCTGAAATCTGGAACTCATGAAATCAGGATTTTCGGGTTTAAACTTCTTGAGTTTCCCCAGTTCCAAAGGTAACTTTCTGTGCCCTCTGTGGTTAGGGTTTGGCACTATTAAAATCGAGTCATGGTGCTACTATGAAAAGATCAACCGGCCTGATTGTAATTATAGCTCTGTTGAGTACTGTTTATCTGTGTGCCCGGCAACAAGCATCTGCCGAGACCTATCCTGTATCAGTTGTAGAGACCGGAAAAACCCAGGGCTTTGACCCCCCCACCCTGCATCTTAACAGATTCTCTGTCTTTCGCTACGTATTACCAAAGCTGTCTCATAACAGGTCACTGCAGGAACCTTTTCTGATTAATGAGAATGAACGTCTCGGTGCAGTAGGGGCGCCAATTAATTTCCCGTTTATGAAAGATATGATTTTCAATGAAGCTGAAGCGTTTAACCGGCTTATTGACCCCTATGATGACCCGCGGCATCCTGCTTCAGGATACCGGTGGGATATTAAAATATTCCATCCCGGCACTGCCCCCGGACAGCTCCCGTCTGAAGGCGCTCCCTGTCCCGTTATCATCTTCTGCACTGGTGCGAGCGGCTCTGACCCCAAATATTCTGCCGCTATGGACTGGATGGGCAGCTATTACGCAGCACAGGGATATATTTTTGCCATTCCGGTTTTTATAAAAAACGACGCACATGTTTCCGATGTTCCCTTTTACGAGATTGCAACAGACATATATGCCCTGCAGGCAAGCATGACCATAGATTATCTGCAGCAGAAATTATCACATATAAACAGCGCGACGGAAAAGGCGGTGGATGCGGGGAAGGTTACCCTTATAGGTTATTCTCTGGGGGGACATGTGGCGCAGAAAGCCGCTGCCCAGGATCACCGGGTTTCACGGCTCTGTCTTTTCTCTTCAGTCTTTATTTATTATCAATCCTACTGGGCCGGCTTTCTCATGGATACAAAGGATACCTATGATGTATTAAACACGTCAGCACGGCAGAGGGGCATGGCCCTGCATGTCCAGCGGTTTACCCGGCCCCCGTACCCGATACCCTGTCCTGACTGGGACCCGCAATGTGACTGGATTCCTCCGGTGGACGGGTTCCTGACTCAAATAGACCTCTCGATAGATCCCTGGGAACCGTATCTGTGCAAGGGAGAAAGTTGCGGAGTAAGGGATGGGACGTATTATAATTATCTGCTGTATGAAGGGCCCAAACAGGACGGGATTAAAAATAACCCGCTTCTTGATCATCCTAGTCTTGGCATTCCCGGCCCTGAAAATGATCCTGGAAGGAAATTAGTCCTTCAATACCTTGATGAATTTTTTGCAGAGTTTCCGACTGAATAGCAGATAGGTTTTTATTAAACCATCCCCCTGTTTTCCTACCGTTCCCGATTTAATCCCTCCGTGCAGTGATATTCACTTTTCTTTCTCTATCGGCTCCACATGGATGTGGATGCTCTCGATGTTATTGATAGTCTTCCGGATCCGCTGGGAAATGTTTTTTGATATTCTCTCGAACTTCTCGGTTGTATAATGCCCTTTCAATCCGCAGTGCAGAAACACCGTAAGCTTATCGCCCTGGCTGTATATTCTTATGTCATGGCAGTTGAGCTTGTCAGGGACTTTGTTTATCAAGCTGTCTATCCTGTTAATAAGATCTGCGCTCTGTTCAGTTACATCCTTTGCCACAATATACTTTTGCTTTACGTATTCAAAGGTAACGCTTACCTCGCCGACGTCAGGAAGTGCCTGCTGAATCAGCTCGCCTATCTTGTGGGAGAGCTCGTGGGATTCCTCAAGGCTTAGGCTTTCCCGTACCTCAATGTGCACGGCAATATGTTTCTTCTCCGATACCTCATATACGTGGATATTGTGGATGTTTGTGCACACGGGAAATGTATCAACTATTTTCTTCACCGTCAGGTACGTTTCCTGATCCGCTACGCCTGAAACATCTATCGGAAAGGTGCTTATCATAACATCGCTGTTAGGAATTTTCTGTTTCAGCCTGTCCCGTATCTCATGAACAACCGTGTGCACCCCATGGTGGCTCTCATTCTTACTGATGCCCACATTGAGATCAATGAAGTAAGTGGGCCCCGATGGCCGCACCCGGACGCCGGCAACATCAAGCACCCCGTCTATCTGCCGCACCTCCTGCAGAACGTTTTCTATCATTCCCCTGGGGGCAGCATCAAGTAACACATCTATGGTTCGCTTGCCCAGTTTAATACTCACCACTATTACCAGAAGAGAAACGCCAAGGGCCGCAAGAGGGTCACCGTGCCGTAGCGAAGGAATGTTAAAGTAGTTTCCGATTCCCACACACAGCAGCCCCACGATAACCACCAGCGAGCTCCAGACATCGCTTGAAAAGTGAAGTGCGTCAGCCTCCAATGCCTGGCTGCCGTATTTTTCGGCAACTTTTTTTAATGCTCTGGACCGCGAGGTATCTATAACTATCGAAAGCACCATTATGCCAATGCCCCAGTAGGCATTGAGTATCTCAACAGATTTGCCAAAGAACAGCCTCTCAGCAGCCTCATAGATAATCCAGCCACAGGTGACAAGCAGCAGCAGTGTTTCAATCAGTGCAGAGAAACTCTCTATCTTTCCATGGCCATAGGTATGATCAGAATCGGCAGGTTTATCAGAGAGCCTCACGGCAAACAGTGTAACGATAGCTGCCACAAGATCAAGCGCGGAGTGAGCTGCCTCGGACAATATGCCGAGACTTCCGCTAGCGATGCCGACAACGACCTTTATTGTCACCAGAAATATCGCTGCAAGAACAGACGTAAATGCAACCCGCTCTTTTTCATTTTTCATGTTTATCATACCCATTCACATGCCTTTTTCTATGCAATAGATATATCAGTAGTTTTTTATAAAAGAGGCGTTTCTGTCGCTGAAGCGATACACAACATACTTAATACCTTCCATGACATAAGCAGAAATACCCGTATCATACTGCCACCAGTTTGATTCGTTAAAAATATCATTTTGTGCACCAGCTGCCTCCACTTTTATTCCCGTTCCCCTGAGAACTTTCTCAAAGGCATACAGCGAGCGCCGCGTGTGGTGATCATCGGTTACAATAATCAAGTGGTTGAAATGGTGTTTTAAACTATACTCTTTCAGGTCATACGCCTCATCAAAGGTGGATGTTGCGCCTCCCTTCAAAGAAGGGACTTTCACCAGGTTTATCGTGGCGTGTAATGCCTGAATAATTGCCGGAGCAATACTCCATTCATCTCCCCCCACCTGCTTTAACCGGCCAAAAGGATGGCGCTGCTCAGTGAGGATGATCCGGGGCGCGTAACCCTCTCGATACAACTCTATGGCACAGGGTAAACGGGTGATAATCCATCCCGAGAGCACCACGAGCGCATCTGCCCCCCTGGTTGCATTATGCACGGTGAAAAAACGGGCATAGGAGGTCAGCAGAAACTCACGCTGGGTGACAGCGCCTGTTATGAGAAGAAGGAATATAACAACGCTAAGTAAAAGCTTTTTCATAATGTTTCCGTTAAGGAATTAAATATAATTTAAAAAGTTCAAAATCCAAATGCCAAAAAACATACTATTTAATTCGATCATTTGAACCTTGAAATTCATTTGGTATTTGAGCTTTGACATTTGACATTAATCTTACATCATGTCGTAACGTGCATTTTATATTTTTGTCATTGGATATTGTTTAGTGATTGGTGCTTCGTATTTAGAAATTTTAAAATCCTCAGTGCATTCTATGCTTTTGAGTTATACGGAATGCTGTGCCTGTTCAGGGCCGCTGGTCCGGACGATCAGGACAGGAATTGTTATCGCATGCCGCACACTTTCTACGGTCTGTCCATAGATGATATCTTCAAGTCCGCGGTGGCCATGCGAGCCAAGCACCAGCAGGTCAAAGCCGGCTTCCTTAACTGCCTTGATGATTTCCTCACCCGGCTTCCCAAAACACACCATAATCTCAACCGGCAGGTCGCGCTCCTCGATTTCGCGGGCAAGTGCCTCCAGATACGCCTCATCTTCCACGTTGTGCCTGCTCCTGCTCTCCTTACCATATACCATAGTTCCCGGTGTCTCTACAACGTGAAGCAGTGTCAGTCGCGCTTTTTGGGGACGGGCGAGTGTCAGGGCCGCCGAAATCACTTCAGCATCCCCAGCGGCATGCTCCAGGGCGACGCCGATATGTTTGAGCGGCAGCGGCCTGATGGTGGAAGCTACGGCCTGACCATCTGCAATAATAACGCCTTCCCATACCTTCCCCAAACGGAACAGCGGTCTGCCGGCAATATACACAAGAACCCCAAACATCACCAGCACTGCTGCGAGTACCATAAGCCAAAGCAATAAAGGGGTAGCAGCCTGCCAGCCAGCCAACACATCAAGCACAAGCTTAAGGTTGAGCACAACAATAATTCCAGCAACAATCCAGGCAATAATTTTTACCCAGACGGGATTGGAAAAGGCCCCCATCTTATTGCTGTCAGAGGTAAAGTGTATGAGTGGTATTACGGCAAAAGGGAGCTGCAGGCTCAGGATTACCTGAGACAGGATGAGAAGCCGGTAGGTGCCTGCATCACCACTGAGGGCAA
>CAIYCZ010000304.1 GCA_903924805.1 uncultured delta proteobacterium
ACACACAACGAATAATTATCTTGTATCCTGATTCTTGAATCGGGGGTAGCATTCAGCTGCCCGGCAGCTTCTTCTGCAAGATGATTCACTATTCAGTATCTGCAGGGATGCTTTCAGCAGGCTCGTCATCAATAAATGTTTCGGTATACATATAACGGTCAAACATCTTGTTGTAACTGGTCCAGCGCGCATCCGGCTTTTTCTCCTTGCGTATAAACTGTTTCAGTCCTTCCATTTTAGAGTCAAGATCATCCAGGTAATTGAGCAAAAGCGCCTCAAGCGTCTTAGGCCGCCGGGGAGAAGCAAAAATATACTCGCCATGATGACTCAGAATCAGATGCTTTACTACCAGCGCGAGATCATCCGGAAATTCGGGGATGAGCCGTATCCGCTCCGAAATGATTTCAACCCCGATGGTTATATGTCCGACAAGCCTCCCCTCATCCGTGTAATCAAAACTATTTTTAAATGAAAGCTCATGGATCTTTCCGATATCGTGAAGCATGGCTCCCGCAAGGAGCAGGTCCCTGTTTACATTCGGGTAATGCTTTGAAACATCCAGGGCAAGTCTGGTAACCGTGAGGGTATGTTCAAGCAGACCACCGACGCAGGCGTGATGGAGACTTTTGGCAGCAGGCGCCTTTTTAAAGGCTTCAGCGATTGCCGCATCATCAAACACACTTTTTAAAAGCTTCTGCAGAGGTGAATCAGTTAGCTGTTCAATAACTGACAGCAGTTCCTGAAAACATTTTGCGGTATCAACTTTTGATCCGGGAAGAAACTTGAAAATATCGAGGTCTTCTTCGGTATATCGTTCAATCCCTGAAATATTGAGCTGCAGTGTCCCCTGATATATAATGGCCCATGCCCTGGCTTTTACAATATCACCATCGCTGAAAAAGCTTCCCAGCCGTTCTGCATCATCCCATATGCGTGCCTTCACCTCACCGGTGCTGTCAGAGAGTATCAGGGCAATGTAGGGGTCGCCGCTTTTTTTCAAGCCCTGGTTTTTCTCCCGCACCAGAAAGATGCCCTCAACCGGAGTTTTTTCCTTGATGTCTTTTATGTAAACAGTTTTATTTTCCATGCAGAAATCCTTTCATAAATAAAACCACTGAGAGCACAGAGACCACGTTTATTCTATTTGCTATAGTGTTGAGGACATAGAAGATTTCTCTGTGCACTCTGTGTTTCAGGTTTTTGAAAAATCTTCATCAAGCAGAATCCGCAGAGGGGAAAACTCCCGGAGCATATGATACAGGTTTATCGTTCCCCTACCGCCTGCACAGTGCTCCCATCCGCCAAGGTGAAGAATCCTTTTGCCGGGATGCTTCTGCAACAGATTTATAATTCTTCTGCTCATATGCACATCACGCTCGTCTGCAGCAGCCCCGGTTGATTCTTTTCCAGCCCGCCTGTCACAGGGAAATTCATTCCATGCAGCACGTGCCCTCTTATAACACAGATTGACGGATTCCTGTACGCCTTTATCCGGAAGGCTGAGAAGCATGGTAATGTTAGCCTCGGTCAAGGCCTCCTCCCTGAACAGCCGTAATCTCTTTCGCGAGACAGGGGAGAGGTCAATGCAGTACAGCGGGGCCTTGCAGGTCTCTGCATAGTCACGTGCAGCCTCGTATTCAAAAGGAAACCTGATGGTTGCGAGCAATTCCTGAAGCAGCGAGGGAAGCATCTTTAGTTCATCTTCCGTAAGGTGAACAGGCCGGCGGTTATCCTTATCCCCTGATAAAAAGGGGTCAGAAAGATGGTTATGAGGCCGGGCTGCATGGTAAAGAAAAAGAAGCCGCTGTACAAGTTTCCTGCTGTTCCTGGTGCGAAACCCGCGACCGTAGGGACTCAGTTCAATTGAAATAATGTCTGGCCGCAGTGCGGTGAGAAGAGAAAACAACTTATCATAGCCGTGGGGGTCGTGGTGAACGGTACCAACCAGGATGAGATGCGGAAGAAACGCCGTAGCATATACAGATTGAAGGACTGCCTCACGAGTTTTCACGTATAAGCCCGGGCTCCATTTCAAGCAAAAGTTCCTTAAGGTTTTTGTCGTGAATGCCTGAAGAATCAGTCTGGTGTAGTGCCGGTGCATTCTCCTTCAGAAACTGTCCCACGCCATCCTGATAATAGGATTCCGGGAGGACTGTTTCCCTGCACAGTATGTCCATGATATCTGCAAGCTTGATCGTGACCAGATCCTTGCTGAACACATAGCCGCGCCGGCGGCGGGAAGACTCAAGGATGATGCCGTGCTTGAGAAACGGCGCGATGAGATCCTCGGCAAGATGCGCAGGGATATTCAGTGCATCGGCAATCAGGTACAGCGACGGCGGTGTTTCAGCGCAGAGGAAGCGCTGTGCGATAAAAAACAGTATTTTCAGGGTCAGGTGCTCACGGTCCCGGGTGCTGAGCTGCGGGATATGAGAAACAGCGCTGTAAAAGGCAAAGTGTTCATGGTGATACGCGATTTCGGCACCCAGCAGGAAAAGTATCCAGCTTATGAACAGCCAGAGCAGAAACAGCGGTATTGCCGCAAGCGGCCCGTAAACAAGCGGATAATAGAATACGAACTTTGTTGTGTACAGGGTAAAACCGGAGCCGGCAAGATGCCAGAGGGTTCCGGCAATGACGCCGCCCAGAAGGGCTGACTTAAATTTAACCTTGGTGCCTGGCATGAATATGTAAAGACCGGTGAACGCTATCCACACCAAAAGATAGGGAAGTCTCGCAAACAGGTCAACATTCATATACATCTCGATAACCTTAACCGCCTTGTAGCTTTGCAGGGTGGCGATCATCACCAGCGCCACGGCCAGCAGCAGCGGGCCCACGGTGAGAGATGTCCAGTATATTGCCACCCGGTACAGAACAGAGCGCTTATTTTTAGCTATCCAGATTTCGTTGAGTGCATATTCAATCTCGCTCAGCAGCAGCACCACCGATATAATGAGCACTGCTGTCCCAAATGCACCAATGGTTGCAAAATTGATATTGTCAACGAGGTCATTAATTACCGTTATGACCTTTTCCTGGGCCCCGGGAGCAAGCGTCTTATATATATAGGGACGTACCAGACTCGCAAAGTCTGAAAACCCGCCAAAAACCTTGAACAGGAAGAACACCACGCTTAACAGCGGTATGAGCGAGAAGATAGTGGTATAGGTGAGAGAAGCTGCCCAGAGCAGGCGCTTGTCCCTGATGAACCGCTTGATTGAAAGAAAAATGATATGCAGAAGGTTTCTGGGTGTGTTGAAAAAAGCCTCCCGTAAAAGCCCTGCAATGCTATGCAGTACACGAATCTTTTTATTATCAGCCATCCTCATGTCCTTTTATGCTGCCACAGCTTTTTTGGCAGCT
>CAIYCZ010000305.1 GCA_903924805.1 uncultured delta proteobacterium
AAAACAACTCCATGGCACTTTTTGCAGCGTCAGAAGGTTTATAGCTTCACAATCTGTTATCTTTTGTTTTGGGTTGTATCTTTCATGCTCCCCGTTATAAATCGCTGTTTAACCGAGCTCCAGCATTTTTTGCTGATTCTGCTTGCATCAAGGGGTTTAGTCTTCTATACTTTTTACATAATTAATTATGCCATTTTAAGTTTTTATTTTTTATGAGTTACCAGAGGAGGCTGACATGAAAAAGACGGCATCAGGCAAGGCAAAGCGCAGTTATGGATGGCGGGGGAAAATACTCCAGGTGGATCTTTCAAATGCAAAAATATGGGAGGAAGAACTTTCCGAGGAGCTCATCAGCGGCTATACCGGCGGGGCAGCCATAAATGCCAGACTCTTGTATGAAATGATGAGAAATAATCCTGAAGCAGATCCCCTGTCTCCGGAGAATCCCCTGATTTTCGGCTTCGGCATACTGGTTGGCACCTCGTTTCCCTGTGCTTCGCGTATGACCATAACTGCAAAAAGTCCTCTTACCGGGATATTTGGTGACTCAAACGGAGGCGGTACATTTCCGGCAAAGGTAAAACAGGCAGGCTATGACCATATTGTCATACGGGGGAAAGCACCAAAGCCGGTCGCTCTTCTTATTGAGAAAGGCAAGTTGCCTGAGCTTGTTGACGCAAGCGACCTGTGGGGGCTTGATACCTGTGCTACTGATGAAAAAATACATGAAAAGTATGGGGACTGTGAATCAGCCCGCATTGGCCCAGCCGGAGAAAACCTGGTCCGGTATGCCAATATCTGTAACAGTACAAAACGGGTGGGGTTCAATGGCAGGACCGGCATGGGCTGCGTCATGGGCTCAAAAAACCTGAAGGCCGTGATTGTAAAGGCTGATGGCACCGTACCCGTGGCCGATAAGGCAAAATTTGACGAGCTGGCGAAGCGATACCGTGACATCTGGGGAAAGGGACAAGCACTGTTTGCCCATAAAGAATACGGATCGCTCATGCTCATAGCCCAGAACAGTGACCAGACGCGCATTAAGAACCAGCAGACACGTATCACGCCGGAGCAGCTTGAGACATATGACATTGTCAAACTGGTGGAGAACTACAAGGCGGGGCAGATTGCCTGCTACCGATGCCCGGTGGCCTGTACCCAGAAATGGCAGGTACATGACGGCCCGTTCAAGGGAGAAAAATCTGATAAGCTTGAGTTCGGGCATTATACAAACATGGGACCGTTGCTTGGTCTGTTTGATTTTCCATCACTGGTGCATATTTCCGATATGATAAATCGCATGGGTATGGACTGCGTTCAGTTCGGATGGAATATGGCTATGGCAATGGAGTGCTATCAGCGGGGCATTATCGGGACAGAGGACACCGGCGGCATTCAGCTTGAGTGGGGAGATGTCCAGGTGCTTTCCACGATGATTATGAAAGTAGCTAAACGTGAAGGGTTCGGGAACATCATGGCCGAGAGTATGCCGGATGCGGTCTCGCGCATTGGCGGAGATGCACAGCTCTATGGCTTCCACACCAAGGGGCAGTCCTTCACCTACAACTGCACACAGGTTATCGCTATGAGCCTTGCTTCATCAGTTGCCACCCGCGGCGCAGACCATTTAAAAGGCCATCCGTTCCCTGCCATGATAGGCCTTCAGGAGATGCTTGAAAGAATTTTCGGCAAGGACCTGCCCGAGGGAATGATGGAGCACGCAAATCCAGTGGCAAAGGGCAGGGTTGTGTGGTGGAGCGAGAACTACAAGATGCTCATGGATTCCCTCGGGATCTGTTTCGTGCCTATGGTTGGCTGTGATGTGTTTGCTGATCCGCTCATTCTTTTTGAAGAGATGAGCGAAATATATCAGGCTGCAACCGGTCGTAAGCCGGACAAGCTCTTTGAGGCTGCGGAACGGGCATATCAGGTTGAAAAATGCTTTAATGCGCTGCTGGGGATTTCCCGGAAAGATGACCTCAGGCAGGGAACCAGGCGGGGAGAGGAAGACCCCATCCACCATCCGGGCATGCTTGATGAATACTATACGTATCGCGGCTGCTCCACTGACGGCTTGCCCACAAAAAAGAGATTAATGGAGATCGGCCTTGCAGATGTGGTGGAAGATTTAACGAAGAAGGGAAAGATTGGTGATCGGGAATGCCCGGCAATTGAGGAGCTGTTGGGGAAAGCTTAGCGCCCAACGATTTAATCGGCTATTTTCCAAAAAGAGGAGAAAGGGAGAACTAATCATGGCACGATTGACAGAGGATTTCCTTTCTTATTTTTATCACGGACTGCGGGAAGATTATTTTGAAGTAACCCAGGGTAAGCAGAAACCGCTCTCCGAGATATTTCTGGGTTTAACCAGAAACAATCCGGTATTTCTTCTCTGCGTTCTGTGGTTAATTTTTACAATACTTTTTTCTGTATAGGGAGAGTGTATGAAGATAATTAAAATCATGCCATGCCTTGATATGAAGGACGGACGGGTTGTAAAAGGTGTTCACTTTGTTGATCTGAAAGATGCCGGAGACCCTGTGGTGAACGCTCAGTTTTACCAGAAGGAAGGAGCGGATGAACTTGCGATGCTTGATATTGCAGCAACCCTTGAGAACCGGAAAACAAGGCTTGAGTGGGTAAAAAATGTCTCTTCAGTTATCGATATCCCTCTGACCGTCGGCGGAGGAATTGGGAGTCTTGAAGACATTGAACTGGTGCTTGCTGCAGGGGCTGACAAGGTATCCATGAACAGCGCAGCAGTTAAATCACCCGAGCTTGTCAGGGAGGGCGGCAAAACGATTCGGTTCAGTAAAGATTACCGTTGCCGTTGATGCCCGGAAGAATAAAGAAATGCCGTCGGGCTTTGAGCTGGTAGTGTCTGGCGGGACGAAGCCCACAGGGAAAGATGCCATTGCCTGGGCTCAGGAGTGTTGGAACCGTGGAGCAGGTGCCATTTTACCTACAAGCATGGACGGGGATGGAACGCAGGCAGGCTATGATCTTGAGTTTACCAAAGCTATCTCAGATGTAGTTGATGTGCCGGTGATTGCGTCCGGCGGTGCGGGGAAGCTTGAACATTTCTATGAGGGCGTTGTAAAAGGCGGGGCTGATATTCTTCTTGCGGCCTCAGTCTTCCACTTCCGCATCTTGAGTATAAAAGGAGTAAAAGAGTATCTGCGCGGGAAAGGGCTGCAGGTTAATCTGTAATTAATGGTTTTCGGAAGAACACGGGGACGGTTAATAATTACATAGTTGTCCCTGTGACTATGCTGACTATGAGGTATTTACAAGGCAAGCTGGGCAAAAATGAAAATTATTTATCACCCCTTGTATACTGAAA
>CAIYCZ010000306.1 GCA_903924805.1 uncultured delta proteobacterium
ACATAAAGAGGATGGAAAGCATCCTGCCATCAGCACAGGAAATAAGCCCATCTATATTAAAAAGCTTTTTTACTCCTCACCCTTCAGGCATTGCAGTTCTTGCCCTGTCAGGCGGCGAACACAGTCAACCCAGCGATAGTTTGAATCCCTCCGCTATTGAAGCTGTTTTAACCAAGCTGCAGGTATCATATGACTTCATCATCGCTGATATCGGCATGAAATACTGCCCGATAGCAGAGAAAATCTTTGATCTTTCGACATTTATCCTTCTCCCGGTTACCCCTGATTATCTATCCATACACCAGATGAAAAGAGACCTGAATCTGCTGAGGGGCAGGAACTTTTCAAAAGAAATGATATTAGTGGTTGCCAATATGGTCGGTAAGGACAACGGCATCCATACCGATCACATGGAACAGCAATTAGAGAGGAGCATATCCGTATCAATACCATATGACAACGATGCCCTGTCTAAATTAACTGAAGGTACCTATCCTGCTTCTTTTCCCCGTCATGCTGTAACTAAGGCTTTTGAAAAGCTGACCTTTCATATAGTAAACACCGTGCACGCTGGATTTCACCCAAAGGCTACCGATTCTCCGGTACATAAGGCTGAGTCGGAAAAGAAAAGCCAGCCGGACATGGATGAATTAAAGCTGGCCATTCACAATAAGCTGCTTGAATCTATAGATTTTAAAAAACTGGACACCGAGGTGCATAATGCGCCCGAAAAGATGGAAGAACTGCGGCGTACCGTGACGGATAAGATATCCGAGATTATTGATACGGAGACATCCATAAGAGAACGTCCTGTTAGAGATAAAATTCTTCAGGAGGTCCTGCAGGAGGCGCTGGGGCTGGGGCCACTGGAAGACCTGTTAGCTGACTCAACCATATCTGAGATAATGGTCAACCGCTGGGATCAGATATATCTGGAACGCGACGGTAAATTACAAAAAATTGGAAAAAAATTCCTTTCAGAACAGCACCTGATGAATATTATCGGCAGGATAGTATCTCCTTTGGGCAAAAAAATAGATACCAGCACACCCATGGTTGATGCACGGCTTTCCGATGGTTCGCGTGTCCACGCCATAATTCCGCCACTTGCTATCAATGGAGCATCGCTGACCATAAGAAAATTTTTTGGTGATCGAATTGGGGTTCAGGAATTAATACAGTCCGGAACAGTGAACAAACAGATTGTGGAATTTTTCAAGGCTGCAGTACTCGCTAAACTCAACATATTAATTTCCGGCGGCACCGGAACCGGTAAAACAACCTTCTTAAACATACTGTCACGTTTCATCCCTTCTGATGAGCGAATAATTACCGTTGAGGATTCTGCTGAACTCAGGCTCCAGCAACCCCATGTCATAACCCTTGAGAGCAGGTCCCCCAATATAGAAGGCAAAGGGGAAATTACCATACGCGATCTGGTTAAGAATTGTCTCAGGATGCGGCCCGACCGTATCGTTGTGGGAGAATGCAGGGGCGCAGAAGCTCTGGATATGCTTCAAGCCATGAATACGGGCCATGACGGTTCTCTCACCACCATCCA
>CAIYCZ010000307.1 GCA_903924805.1 uncultured delta proteobacterium
CATTGACTATTTTGAACAAGGTGGCAAGGGGCACAATGCGCAGGCCGTCGCTGCCTTGTTGATCAGGAAAGTCGCGGGCATATTTGCTTGAGGGGTTGATCCGGCCTGAATTTGCAGCCGCCGAGGCCGATATTCCGCTGGACCAGCGTTTTGAAATTGGAAATGATCTTGACCCCTTGATCCAAATGCAGCAGTTGGATCTTCATACGTATCTTGTTGACGACAATTTGCGGAAGGTCGATGCCATGAGCATGGCTTGCAGCATTGAGGTGCGCGTGCCGCTTCTGGATCACCGGCTTGTTGAGTTCAGCTTTTCACTTCCTCTTGAGTACCGTTGCACGGCATCCCGGGGCAAGATCGTTCTACGCGAATCACTTCGACGCCATCTACCCTCACGCATTCTGAAACGTAATAAAATCGGTTTCAAGGTGCCGTTGAGAATATGGACCAAGCACGGTAGGATGAAATACATTTTTGATATGCTCCAGCAGAGGGAACAACCGGTCTGGAGAATCGTGCAGCGCGAGACTGCGTTGTTATGGCTTAACCAAAGGCAACAGGGGCGATACCCGGAGATGAGAAAGATATGGAATCTGATCGTGCTCAACACCTGGTTGCAGCAAAGCCCAGTGCATTAGCAGTTCTTTGAAAATAATGCCCCGACACGATTCAAACGATTTCTTTACTGGAGCTTTTATAAAAATAATTGATGCCGGTCACAATTATGTGTTAAACTTTTATTACGCATAGTCTGCACAGTCCTTGTAGTTTCCCGTACCATCTGTCTTAAAGTTTTTGGGTGTGATTTTTTAAACATAGAGGTTCCCCTCACAGAAAGGAGGAGATAACACGTATCCACCCAGGAATTGTTTATCTATGGACAGAAGATTCGGGACTGATACCCCAAAAAACAACCAATTATTAACAGGAGGATGCATTATGATCAGAAAGACATCAACGCTCTTTGTAATTTCCCTGGTTGCTGCCATAGCACTGTGTCTACCCGCTCTCACGTATGCGCTGACAGGAGGTAATGCGGAGCAGAATGGTTCACAATGTCCCATGAATCAGTTTTTCTATAAGTTCTTCAACATTACCCCAGAACAGCAGGCAGCATTAGAAAAAGTGAGGCAGGATACCGATGCGCAAATAAAACCATACATGGATCAAATCAAACCACTGGAAGATCAACTGCAGGCAACACTCCTGGCTGAAAACATCGATACTGCCAAGGCGACAGAGTTGTTCAACGGGATTACTGATATTGAAGCGCAGATTAATCCCATTGAGGGCAATGCACAAGTAGCGGCAGCCCAGATTCTTACCTCTGAGCAGCGGGCAGATATCCAGGGGGTGATGACCGATATTACCAGTTTCATTAAATACATTCTGCAATATCCTGACCTTAACAAGCTGAGAAATAAATACGGTGATCGCTTGCTAAAAGCTATGCTCGACACTCGACTCAAGTTTCTGAACCTGACAGATGAACAAAAAACCGCCTTAATTAATCTGAGGAATAAAACCCTCGATGCAATCAAGCCAATTGCAGAGCAAATCGGGCCACTGCATGAGGAGCTTGCCACAACCCTGCTGGCTGCAACTATAGATACGAACAAGGCTTCTGATCTGATTAACCAGATGGTTCAACCAACATCAGAGATTGCTACGATCGGGTTCAATGCACAAGTAGCGGCAGCCCAGATTCTGACACCTGAACAGAGGCAGATTTTACTGGAAAAATTGAAGCAAATGGAAAATACGGAAAACGGCTGGGGCGAGGATAGGATCTAATCCTTAGAATTTTATTTTTGCCTGAGAAGCCACAGCCCATTAAAAAAACTGACTATCTTCAAAACACTCCCCTCCCAACAGACCGCTTTGGAGATATGCAGGTTTTGGATGTGTTGAGAAACTACATAGCCGGTAATCACGGGGAAGTTTTGAGTACACGCTTTAGGAGTGTACTCAAAACCCCGGCTTACCACTGACACCCGCAAGCAGCCATCCACCCGGCCAGAGCACCTTCAGTTAACGCAAGTCTATCCTGGCATTGTAGGGGAATTTTGTGCGGTAAGCGACAAGAAAAGGGGACTAAGAAAAGAAAGAAAAGGGGGGAAATCACACTACACACCAGACACAGGGTCAGCAATGGCCCTGCTTTTTTCAATATATTGTGGTTGTTATTTTTTGTCAAAATTACGAACTACTGCTATAAGCGCATAAACCCCTTTTGTTCAAGCCATTGAAACTTTATTAAGAAGTCATCACTATTGTCAGCTTGCATTCAAACTACACCCCTCACTGTTGTCATATTCAATCTCAGTTATTAAATCTTTAAATAAAATCAGAAGGAATCGGTGCCGGGTCTTCTCCACCGGCCTGCTTATGCCTTAACCAGCTCAAACTTGTCTTTTGGCGCACCGCAGATCGGGCACACCTCCGGCGGATTGTCCCCCTCGTGAATATAAACGCATATGGTGCATCGCCACTTTTTCATAGGTGCTCCCTTCTTTTACTCACGTATTGTCAAAACATAACCACAGCGCCCACTGAGGATTATTATAATTTGTTTAGAGAACACAGAAAAAACCTTTGATCCCTGTGGTTTTCTGGAAACCGTGACTTCTTAATCACACCTTCCCACCACACCCATATAGACTGCTGTTTCTTTAACACCATCTACACCAATTATCTCATTAACTTCATCATCAAAGAATGCTCCGATGGTGCAGCAACCAAGATTCAGAGCTACGGCAGCCAGATAGAGGTTCTCGCCTATATGCCCGGCATCCATATATATATAGCGGTATGCCCGCTCGCCATATTTCCATTTAGAGCGAGCAATGACGGCGGTCCAGATGAACACTGCCGCTCCCTCTATAATCATTATTTGTCCGAGGGCAGCTCTGCACAGCGCAGATGCTGCATGCTCCTTACCCAGCAGTTCCATGCTGTTTCTCAACACGTTGAAATGATACAGCCCGGGGGATAGTGTCTCCACCCTGTTCACTATCAGATAGCTCTCAATGGGATAGAGGGCACCTGCTGACGGAGCTGCTCTTAAGAGATATCCTCCTGTTTGTGCTGTTACCCCCTGGGTGGCAAACAGGAGCTGTGACAATTCATTGAGTGTCAGAGGCGAATTATTAAAGCCCCGTTGCGAGCGTCTTTCAAATAGTGCCTGCCATAACCCCATGCCTCCCTCATGCTGCGGAGGGCTGAGTTTAATTACACGCCTGGCATCAGGGTATTCTTTAAATGGTTCTGGCATACGGTCCCGGTCAAGGTAATCCCTTCCGATGCTCTCACGGGAGTATTTCGTTTCCCTCTGATACCTGTCACCACTATCTCTGGTGTGTTCCGCCATTGCCTGTATAACAGCCTATTTAAAACGGTTAAAATCAAAATGTATATCAGCAAGGTCCTTTTTCAGAGAAGCTATATCCCTCTTAGCCTTGATTGCGCTCTGTATCTGTTCGCTTCCCCTAATATCACCAAACAGAATGGCGCCGATCATGATGTTATCCAGCACGACAAGCTTCCGATACATCTGTGCAGCATCATCCTGTATAATAATAGATTCCATTTTTCCATCAGCGTCAATCTCACCTGCTGCAACAAGATCAATACCTACTACCTTGAGGGTGTTTGACAATACCGTACCGTCATATTTCATCTCTTTTCCCGCCATACAACAGCCGGCAACCCTTCCCTGCTCCATTGATGCTGGCCATATTCCATAAAAACGCCCCCGGTGCTCGATGAGGTCTCCGGCCGCATACATATCATCAAGTCCTGTCTTCATGGTATCGTCCACCTTGACCCCCTTATCGATTTCAAGCCCCAGCGATCTTGCCAGTGTTACCTCCGGCCGCACACCGGCAGAAACAAGCACCATATCAGTTGGTATCTTTTCCCCGCCCTCCAGGCAGACAACAAAACCACCTTTTTCCTGAATTATTTCCCGGGTCCTGGCACCGAGATAAAATTTAAATCCCATCTGCTCCATCTGCTTCTGGAGCAGAGCAGCCCCCGGGCCATCCATCTGCCGCGGCAGCAGCCGGGTAAAAAACTCCACTACAGACACTTCGATACCCAGTTTTCTCAAACTATTTCCTGCTTCAAGACCCAACAGGCCGCCGCCAATCAGCACCAGCTTTTTGGATTTTTGTGCCCGCTCTTTTATTTTATTTGCATCTTCAATGGTGCGCAGAGCAAAGATGCCGTCAGCCGGAACACCTTTTATGGGCGGGATAAAAGAGTACCCACCGGTTGCCAGCAAAAGCTTATCATAGGCGTACATCTGACCATTTCCTGTGGTAACGGTCTTCTGTACAGCATCAACAGCTGTAATCTCAGTTCCCAGATGAATTTCAATAGTGTTCTGGTTATACCATTGTTCGTTGTGTATTGTTATATTCTGCACCTGCTTCTCTCCGGACAGATATTCGGGCAGCGCAGGAACATAATAAAAGTAATACGTCTCCCTTGCAAACAGTAGTATTTTCCCGGTTCTGTCGATTTTCCGGATGTTTTCCGCAGCCGTGTTTGCAGCAATTCCATTACCGATAATAATATAGGTTGTCATACGTACCCCCTTTGGCATAAATCAATGTTTAAACTATAACCTGCCATCACCCCTTAACTGCTGTCATCCCCAACTCATATGCCTCCTTCAGTGCTTCGGGATGATTTAATATGGCCGCCTTTGCATCAATCTGCCGGTACAGAAGAGAGTGTGCAAATTCCATGTCGAGGGCGTCATAAAAATACTTCATGGTGAGCATTACGCAATCAAAAACTTTCTGCCCTTTTGTTCCCCCCACGCTGAGCAGATAGCCCTTACCCCTGCAACCTCTTTCCCTGCTGAGCGGCTTTTTTAATAAATACTTTCCCGTCCAGAAGCACTGGCACCGGTCAATCATGGCCTTTGTAGCTGCGTTCACAGAGTAGAAAAATACCGGGGCGGCAAGACAGATGATCGGGGACTGCCTGAGATACAGGTAAATCTGGTCCATATCGTCTTTTAATATGCACGATCCGGTATCATTACATCCGCCACATTCAATGCATGGTGAAAAGTGATAGTTTCTGAGAGCGAGTTCGGCAACCTCTGCTCCCGCTGCCCGTGCCCCGCGGACAAATTCCGCCAAAAGCAAATCTGTATTGCCCCCTTCTCTCGGGCTGCCATAAATAGCTGTAATGTTCATGGTAATCCTTAATACAGTAATCCTATCTTTCGTTAGTTCTAATAATATAATATGCGGTACGATTTATCAACAGTATCCGTTTACGGAGCTCTTAGTGCGTGGCTGCCAAGCGTAATAGTACTATGTATATCATAGTGCATAAATCTTTTGCCATCATTTGTGATTAATATTTTAATTGACAGCGCTGTTTATTTTTATTAATAATATTCCAGAATATAACTATTATTATTTTCTTAATCTCGGGAGGATAGCATGCGATTACCTAAGCCAGACAAAGAAATACCCGTTGAGGTGCAGCGAGAGAAACTGCGGGAACAGATGGTCAGTGAAAGAATCAATTTATATCTTGATTTGAAAAAGATTCTGGGAGAGGAAAAGGGAATAGAGGTTTTCAAGAAACTGTATGATGAGGGGATGAAACGCATCAGAAAGAACTTTCCGGGCGGCAAGCTTCCCATTGGCGAGCTTATGAAGCGGGAGCTTGTGAGCTTTCCCGTCTTAGGTTTTGAACTTCACATCGACCATGAAGTTGAAAATGGCGAGGATGTCTATTATGAGCACCTTACAAAATGCCCATTTCTCAATATGGCAAAAAAGATGGGCATTTCAGAGCTGCCCTGCGACTTTATATGCAATTATGATGTTGAGGTTGCCACAAGGGACAAGAGAGGCCGCTGGGAAATTATATCCAGAATGGGTGACGGCAAAAAGGAGTGCCAGTTTAGAATCCGCGAGTGGAAAGAATAATGGATGATGTGATGCGGCTGTCCTGGGTATGTTTATATGTGATATTACCGGTCAGGGGGGAATAACGGGATTTCCCTGCTGCGCGAGTCGCGTTGCATATCAACTGCCCGGGCCCCGGTACTGTTTCGATGATCTTTAATCGATTGTAGAAGAGCTATAATTTCCTGATCATTCGGGTAAGAGTCAAGATATTTCTTGACTCTTACCTGTATCTCTTTCAGTGATCCCTCCGGCTCATACACTGCTATCCATCTTTTCAAAGCCTCTTTATGCTCGGGGGACACGGTAATAGCGTTGCGGAAGGCAATCTCGGCCAGCTCAGGTTCTTTCCTCATTTCATGGGCCAGTCCCAGGTAATAATAATATTCCCCGACATTGGCGTTCTTCGTTATAAGCAGTCGTAACCCTCCAATAGCTTCCAGGGTATTCCCCTGCTGCAAATCAAGCCTGCATATATTAAATCGTGCATCCCGGTCTTTTGGTGCTTCTTGTAATATCTCATTCAATATTTTTCTGGAGGCGACATACTCACCTTTTTTAAAATAGACATCGGCTAAACTATTTTTTAATTCAATATACGTTTTTTTATCATCAGGCTGAATGGTACTCAAAATAGTATTAATAGAATCAATGGCCTCTGTAAATCGGTTCGTTTTGCTATATATGGTGATGAGTAACCCTTTAAACTCTTTATTTTGAGGACTACTGTTAATTTCTGACTTGAGGTATGCCTCTGCTTTATCAAACAAGCGGTAGTGAATTAGAAATCGGATATAATTAAGCTTAATGTCCACTGTATCAGGATTGCTCTTCAACATATCTTTAAAAACCGCCTCTTCTTTATCAGGCTGTCCGGTCTGTCGGTAAGATGCTGTGAGTTCTATTTGGTGAGGGAGTTTTTCTGCGGCGTGTTCTATAATTAAGTTATATAACTTTTCAACGTCTGCATATTTTTTTTTGTCTTTATAGCTATCCATTAAACGATGTGCGGTCTCAACCCAGTCCTCTGAGTCCTCATAATGTTTTATGACTATATCATCAGCCTCTTCATATAATTGTCTCTTGATTTTATACCGTGCGAGATAACAATATAAACGTGAATCATTAACATCCTCTTTCAATAAAGCGTCTACTTCAGAAAGCAGTGTTCTCTCATATATTCCAAACATTCTGACACGGCAGTCGACTATAGCCTTTAATCTTAACATTCGTGCATCCAGGTTCTTAGGATCATCTTTTAATATATTTTCACAGACAGCAACAGCAAACGCTTTATTTGTAGTGTGATACCATGCCTCAGCGAGAAGTAAACCTATCTTAACATCTTTTGGCCTCTCAGTATATGCTAGTTCAAACCATTCCGCTGCGGTTGCATAAATCTTGATTTTTAAACTGCATAATCCGGACATATACATGGCATCAACAGATCTTTCATCCAGATCAATTACTTTAGCAAACTGCATTGATGCAGCAATATAATCTCCGGCGTTAAACAGTCTGACACCCTCTTCGTACAATTCCTTCTTGCGCTGATCTACAAATTTCTGACAACTACAAGTGGATAGTACCGTGATAAGAATAATGGTGTTCAGGATAATTCGCAACAGTCGCATGTCATTCTTAAATTTATTATACAGAAATTTTTCACCTATTTATCTAATTATTGCTATGGTAAAAATCCCTTATTGTCTCAACAATGTATGTTATCTGTTTTTGCGTAAGCTCTGGATACATGGGAAGCATTAAAGCTTTTTTAAATAATTCATCTGTGCGAGGTAACGCAGTCGTACCACAACCAAGTGCGGTAAATTGATGTACTCCTTTTCCACCCCACTGCAGCACTGCTTCTATTCCCTGCCGGTGAAGAAATTCAACTAGTTCATCTCTTTGTTCAGCTTCAATTTCATAATTTTGATATACATCATAATACTCACTATCATCTTCAGGTGCGGGAGGCAGGCGTAAGAAACGAATCTCTGAGAGACCGTCATTATACAGGCTGGCAATCTCTCTGCGTCTATCCAGCCACTTCGGCAGCAGTTTTAACTTAAAGTCAAGAATTGCAGCGTGCAGGTTATCCATCCGACAGTTTAGACCCCACATACCAACTTCTGTTCCACTTCCCCTGCCGTGATTTCTCAGCATCCGTATTTTTTCAGCAAACTCTTCATCATTGGTAATAACCGCTCCGGCATCGCCAAATGTACCTAAGAGCTTTGCCGGATAAAAGCTAAAGTTTCCTGCCAAGCCAAACGTTCCTGCCATCTTCCCTCTATACTTAGCACCAAGGCTCTGGGCTGAATCCTCAATCAGTGTAATATTACGGCGCTTTGCAATATCCACCAGCTTGTCCATTTTGCTGCAAATCCTCCCGTTAAGCTGAACGGGAATTATCGCCTTTGTCTTTTCAGTAATTGCAGCCTCTACCAGGTCCACATTCATATTGTGGTCTTCCGCTATATCAACAAATACCGGTTTTGCTCCTAAGAATTTAATAGCTTCAGCCGTAGCCACAAAGGTATGGGCAACGGTAATAACCTCATCTCCAAGACGTATATCTGCCGCAAGTAATGAAAGTAAAAGCGCTTCAGTACAGTTCCCTACTCCCACGGCATAGGTGGTCCCGACATAGTGTGCTAGATTCTCCTCAAAACGCTTAAGATCTTCACATAAAATATAATGTCCTCGTGAAAGTACATTTTTTATTATCTCCATATATTCTTTTTCATGGATTTTAAATTGCAACGGATAGTCAAAAAATTTTACTTTCATAGTGATAAAGTCTCCCTGTTTAAATGATTCTATAGTAGTTTAATTATGGGATTAACAACTATTCACATTAACCTGAACCGTCTTTAGATAACCGTACTTCTTCGTTTGGATTGGATAGCTTTTTGCAAATTTTCTACTACATGTTTTATTTTATGTTTTGTTAAATTATTATACAATGGAAGTGCAATGGTCCTGTCTGCGATATACTCGGTTACCGGGAAATC
>CAIYCZ010000308.1 GCA_903924805.1 uncultured delta proteobacterium
ACAGGGCAGGATCGTTGTTGACGGCAGGGATGCGGGGACCGTCATCTTCCCACAGGCATCTGCAAAATTCTACCTGGATGCAACCGATGAGGTAAGAAGCCAGCGGCGCTATAAAGAACTTATTGATAAAAATATCAAAGTGGCATATAGTGACGTTCACCGCGATATGATAAGACGCGATCGGGATGACCGTACACGTGCTATTGCACCCTTGAAACCTGCTCCCGATGCTGCTATTATTGATACAACCAGGATGACAATTGAAGACGTGGTCAGCGCACTGGTGAAGACCATTGACGCGAAGCGCACTTCAATGCCATAAATAAATAAAGAGAGGTAGCGCAGTAATGGACAAAACAAAAAAAACAAAACAGGAAAAAGAAGAAATGGAGAAAGACACTGGAGGTGAAACTCAGATGAGTACAGAAATGATGATGGAAGAGGAGAGCTTTGCGAAAATTTATGAGGACAGCCTGAAGCAGATCCAGGATGGGGAGGTGATCAGAGGGAAAATCCTCCAGATAACCCCTGATTACGTGATCATTGATGTAGGCTTCAAATCAGAAGGCCAGATTCCCCTTTACGAATTTTATGATAGCAGCAACCAGGTGAACATTAAGGTGGGTGATGCTATTGATGTTTTAGTAGAGGAATGGGAAAATGATAGTGGCATGATGGTGCTTTCCAAACAGAAAGCGGATCAGATGAAGGTGTGGGATACCATAGGCACGATATGCGAGCAGGATGGCTTCATAGAGGGCAAAATTGTTTCCCGCATCAAGGGCGGACTCTCGGTTGATATCGGGCTCAAGGCATTTTTGCCCGGTTCACAGGTAGACCTCCATCCGGTCAGGAATTTGGACAGATTTATCGGAGAAACCTGCAGGTTTAAGATTTTGAAGTACAATAAAAAGCGGGGCAACGTGGTTTTATCCCGCCGGGTAATACTTGAAAAAGAGCGGGAGAGCCTCCGCACAGAAACACTCAAGAACCTCAAAGAGGGGGCAATTGTTGAGGGATTTATAAAAAATATTACCGATTACGGCGTTTTTGTTGACTTGGGCGGTATTGACGGGCTGCTGCACATTACCGATATTTCCTGGGGTCGTGTCAATTCTCCCAGCGAGATGTTTTCCATCGGGGAGAAGATTCAGGTAAAAGTGCTGAACTACGATCAGGAGCATCAGCGGGTTTCCCTGGGCTATAAGCAGATTAAGGCAGACCCCTGGGAGGCTGTTCTGCAGAAATACGCAGTCGGCAGCCGGGTGACCGGAAAGATTGTCAATCTCACCAATTACGGTGCCTTTGTCGAGCTTGAGGAAGGGATTGAAGGCCTT
Organism: uncultured delta proteobacterium; assembly: GCA_903924805.1. Lineage (GTDB taxonomy): Bacteria > Desulfobacterota > WTBG01 > CAIYCZ01 > CAIYCZ01 > CAIYCZ01. Next base: position 1,338 of record CAIYCZ010000308.1, read on the forward strand.
ATCCATGTATCAGAGATGTCCTGGACAAAGAAAGTTAAACATCCCTCTCAGATCCTTTCCCTGAGCGATATGGTGGAGACGGTGGTGCTTGACCTCGACGTGCAGCGCAAACGGATTTCCCTTGGCATTAAGCAGATAGAGCCCAATCCCTGGTCAACGGTAGAAGCCAAATACCCGGTGGGTACGGTTATCGAAGGCAAGATTAAAAATGTCACTGACTTTGGGATTTTTATCGGACTTGATGAGGGCATAGACGGTCTGGTGCATATATCGGATATCTCCTGGATCCAGAAAATAAAGCATCCGGCTGAAATATATAAGAAAGGCCAGATGGTCAAAGCAGTGGTGCTCAGTATTGATAAGGAGAACGAGCGGTTTTCCCTCGGTATAAAGCAGCTTGAGCCTGATCCCTGGGAAGCTGTTGCCAAGAAATACCGGCGCGGGCAGGTAGTCAAGGGCGTAGTCACCAACGTCACAGATTTCGGCATTTTCCTTGAATTAGAAAAGGGTGTGGAGGGACTGATTCATGTGTCCGAGATCAGCAAGGATAAGGTTGATAACCTGAAAGAGTTTGCCAAAATCGGAGACGATCTTGAAGTACTCATTATCAGCATTGACCGCCGTGGCCGGAAAATGGGACTGAGCATCAGGGACCTGAAAGAAGTTGAAGAGCAGCGCGAACTGCAGGAATACCTTGCCCGTGAGGAGCAGGCATCTGCAGCCACCCTCGGAGACGTCCTTAAAAGTGATCTTATGAAGGAACCAGAATCATCAGAGCAGATAGCTACGGAGCCTGCGGAACAGTCGCCATCTCAGGAGGATTCTTCCGAGATTACATCCGCCCCTTCTTCGGACGCAACAAAAGTTCCCCTCAGTGCCGGTGATGAGTCTCCGGTGGATGAGACGGAAGAGACCTCGTCTGAAAAAACAGAATAGATTTTAAAAAGGGTTCAAGGGGGTTGCGGAAATAATTTGGGTGAATGGGTGAGTAGGTGAATGGGTGAATGGAGAAACTAAAACCTTTTTATTCAATTCACCGATTCACCGATTTATCCATGAACCCTTGAATCCATGAACCCTACACATTAATCTCAGAAACGCTTCACCCTATCATCCTATGAGAAGACACCCCTTTCTATTCGGCATTCTGTCCCTGTGTTTCATTTTTGCTGTTTTTATTTTCGCTTTGTGGGCTCTTGGCCGCTTCGGCTTAAAAGACGGATTTATGATTGGTGAAAATGATATTGCTATCATAGAGATAGAGGGCCCGCTGGTCAAATCAAAGCCCATTATTGATAAGCTGCTCCGCTACAAAAATAATGAAAGCATAAAGGCGCTTATTATCAGAATCAATTCGCCGGGCGGCGGCGTAGGACCGGCTCAGGAGATCCACGAGGAACTGCTGAAACTGAAGACCAAAAAGAAGATTATTGCTTCAATGGAATCAGTGGCAGCATCTGGAGGCTATTACATAGCATGCGCAGCCCATAAGATCATAGCAAACCCGGGGACTATTACCGGCAGCATTGGGGTTATCATTGAATTTGCTAACCTTGAGGAGTTGTTAGGGAAGATCGGCCTTAAAAGCGTTGTTATAAAGAGCGGCAAGTATAAGGACATACTGTCTCCGACACGTACCATGACACAGGAAGAGAAAGATTTGCTCCAGGCAGTGATTGACAGCGTTCACAGCCAGTTTATCGATGCCGTGGCAAGCGGCAGGAAACTGCCCCGGGAAAAGGTTGTGCAAATTGCTGACGGGCGTATTTTTTCAGGGGAGCAGGCAAAATCCCTTGGCCTGGTAGACGAGCTTGGCAATCTGCAGGATGCGATTGATACGGCAGCCCGCATGTGCGGCATTAGCGGAGAGCCGCGCGTGCTCTATCCGGAAAAGAAGCGGCCTTCAATCTGGGAATTTTTTATAGAAGAATCTACAGCCCGGTTAAAAGCCCTGCTTGAAGGTGAGAAGTTCAAAATCGGATATGTAATGTCTCCTGACGTCTGATAACCAAAAGCCCCTACAGGGGGGGGGGGATGTTAAATGCCAAAATGTAATGCCAAATTAAAAATACCAAATGCCAAATGAATTCCAAATGTCAAATTCCAAATCATTTATTTGACATTAAGGTTTTGACATTCATTTGAACTTTGAGCTTTGTCATTTGACATTCTACACTTGGCATTTGGATTTGTTTAGATATTAGCGCTTCGGATTTAGGATTTTATCTTTTGCTCCGACCTGTTAAAACAATCTGCGTCTTACAGAAAAGTATATGGCCATCGCAGAAGTTAGCATCGTCCCTCTGGGAACGGGAAATGTGAGTGTCAGTGAATATGTGGCCGATGCAGTTCACGTGCTGCAGAAGTCAGGGCTAAAATATCAAGTAACGCCTATGGGAACTATCATTGAAGGAAACCTCGAGGATGTCCTGCAGGTTATCAAACACATGCATGAAACCCCATTTGCAAGGGGCATCCAGCGCGTGTATACCACTATAAAGCTTGATGACCGGCGTGACCGGAAGGTAGATATGGAGGAAAAGGTACAGTCAGTTCAGCAAAAGCTGAAGAAGCATACCAGTTCATAGCCGTCAGTGCACAGCTTTTAGCTAAAATTATTTTAAAACCCGCAACTCGCTACTCGTAACCCGCAACAATTATTAAATCACGAATCACCAAACCCTGTTGATATTATTCTTGACGGCAGTTAAAATTAATTGTACCTTATTCCTGTACAACATAATATCTTACGAGGTGAAGATAATGCCCATTCAAACAACGTATTCTCAGGCCCGCGCCAATCTGGCTAAACTCTGCGACAAGGTTTCGGGTAATCGTGAGATTGTAATTATCAATCGTCGCAATGCTGAAGACGTAGCCATTATCTCTGCTGGAGAGCTTTCAAGCATCATTGAAACTGCACATCTGCTGAGGTCGACCAAGAATGCCCGGCGTCTTCTAACTGCCTTAAACCGGTCCCAGGCAAGAACCCTTAAGCCTCAGACCATTCTGGAACTGCGCCGCAAGATTGGATTTAATGAAGAAAAGTAGAACCCCTGCTGGAGGCAGAAAAAAGCGTAACGCTATTTTCCATCCAGAATTTCGGGAAGATCTAAAGTACTGGGTAAGGGTTGATCGTAGTGTTGCTGTCCGTGCATTTGATCTTATCGAAGCTATCATGCGGGACCCTTCTGCCGGTATTGGAAAGCCAGAACCGTTAAAATACCTGCATCAGGGTACATGGTCTCGGCGACTTACCCAGGAACACCGCATTGTTTATGTCGTAAGCGACGACCATATTGATTTTCTTCAAGCACGCTATCACTACTAAAAGCAATTATTTCGCTTTTATACTTTGTCCCTCTGACACCCTCCGCTCCGCCTCCAGAAGCCTCGCGGAGTGAAGGTGTGCTACGGAGGACGGGTGCCTTCTGTGATACCCCCCTCTATTTTCTCACTTGATTACGCCACCTCTTTACGGTATTATTTAATCCCAAAAGGAGTACAGAGCACTGAGCACAGAGCATCGCATTACATTACACAGTACCATCCCCATTGTAAATCATCATAAAATTATTGCTGGAGAAGCTATGGCAAAATTGACATTCCTCGGCTCAACCGGTACGGTAACCGGCTCACGCTTCCTTTTAAAAACTCAGGGTAAACAGCTGCTCATTGACTGTGGGCTATTTCAGGGGCTGAAACAGAACCGCATGAGGAACTGGGAATCATTCCCGGTTTCGCCTGGGGACATTGATGCTGTACTGCTCACCCATGCCCACATTGACCACTCGGGCTATCTGCCGCGGTTGTGCGCGGAAGGGTTCAGCGGTGTAATCCATTGTACCCATGCAACCCGTGACCTGTGTGAAATAATGCTGAAGGACAGCGCGCATCTCCAGGAGGAAGATGCTCTCTGGGCAAATAAAAAGGGATTTACCCGGCATACCCCGGCACTGCCGCTCTATACCGTTGCAGATGCTGAAAAAGCCCTGCAGCAGTTTACTGCCCATTATTACGGTGAGGACATATTCCTCATGGACAAACTGCGCATAAAATTCAAGGATGCCGGGCATATACTGGGGTCATCTTTTATAGATATAAAGACCACCTGGGGCAATCAGATCAGGAGGTTTGTGTTCAGCGGCGACCTGGGCAGGCCGGCGCGGCCGATCCTGTGGGACCCTGTCCAGGTGTATGAGGTAGACTATCTTATCCTTGAATCAACCTATGGCAACCGGCTGCATGACCCAAAACCATCAGAGGAAGAGCTTGCACGGGTAATCAATGAAAGCATTAAGCGGGGCGGTGTTCTGGTCATACCATCGTTTGCCGTAGGGCGCACCCAGGAAGTGCTTTATTTTATACGGGATCTGGAGGAAAAGGGAAAAATCCCGTCAGTTCCAGTGTATGTTGATTCCCCTATGGCCATTAATGCTACGGCAATATTTGAGAAACGCAAGGCGGATTATGATCTGGAAGCGCGGATTCTTGAATTGAACGGAAAACATATTTTTCAGACAGGCAAGATTAAATTTATAAAAGACACGGAGCAGTCCAAGGCGCTGCACGATATAAAGAATAATGCCATCATAATCTCTGCAAGCGGCATGGTCGAAGGCGGCCGCATCCTTCATCACCTTGAACACCGTCTCCCCAATCCCCGTGATAGCGTGCTTTTCATTGGCTACCAGGCTGAAGGCACCCGCGGTAGAACCATCATCGAGAGAAAGCCGCTGGTGAAAATCCACGGCATGGAAATACCGATCCGGGCAGCAATTGAAAGTATATCGGGGTTTTCTGCCCATGCAGACTACAATGAGACACTTGCCTGGCTCATGGGATTTAACCGGCCGCCGTTGAAGACGTTTATTGTACATGGAGAATCTGCTGCCTCGGCGTCGCTTGCTGAAAAAATAAAAAATAAACTGGGTTGGGACGTGGTTATTCCAAAATTCAATGAAAGCTTTGAACTGGAATGATTAATAGTACTGAGTAAAGTGGAAAATGGAAAGTGGAAAGTGCAAAGCGATAAACACAGTATCAGAGGGAAAAAGGCATGCTTGAAAAGCAATATCTGATTGACTCCATTACGGTTATGGATACCTGGAGGATGTTCAAGATACTGGCAGAATTTGTTGACGGTTTTGAAACGCTGTCAGACATCTATCCCTGCGTTTCTATCTTCGGCTCAGCCAGGTCCCAGCCAGGTGAGGATACCTATGAAAAAACCGTGGTAATTGCTCGGAAGCTCGCAGAAAATGGCTTCAATATTATCACCGGCGGCGGGCCTGGCATCATGGAGGCCGGCAATAAGGGGGCACGGGAAGGCGGCGGGAAATCGGTTGGATTAAACATCCATTTGCCTTTTGAGCAGGAGGCCAATGCGTATGCAGACATAAAGCTTTCATTTAAATACTTTTTTGTGCGTAAGGTGATGTTTGTTAAGTATGCCCAGGCATATGTAGGCATGCCGGGAGGATTCGGGACGCTTGATGAGATATTTGAAGCAATAACGCTTATTCAGACAAAACGTATTAAGCCGTTTCCGGTAATACTGTTTGGATCTGATTACTGGAAGCCTTTATGGGAATGGGTAGAGAAAACCCTCCTTAACCAAAAATTCATTTCCCCGGAAGATATGGATTTAGTCACCATACTGGATAATCCGGATGATGTAGTAAAGACCATTAAGCGCACCGTGATTGTGTAACAAGGTGCTATCTGGACATCATGGGGGGAAGGATGTCACTGAGCAAAGAGATACCTGCTATGTTTAAACGTTTACTATCATCGAGCAGTTCTTTATCCGAAAGCGAAAAGAGTTTTCGTTTTTTAGTGAACTCGATAACCGATGGAATCATTCTGGTGGATGACAGCCACCGCATTGTTTTCTGGAATGACGGAGCCAGGGATATTTATGGGTATTGTGCAGAGGAGATGCTTGGCAAAGAAGCTTCACTGGTACTGCCGGAACGATACCGGGAAGGTGATTGTCAGGGGTTTGACAAGCTCCGCGCCCAGGGCACTGTTGAACGCAAGCAAAGAACATATGAAACCACCGGCCTGACAAAGAGTGGCACGGAGATTCCCCTGGAGGTTTCTTTCTCGTTATATGAAATAGAAGGTAAACGGTTCTATTGTTCGATCATGCGCAACATAACAGGCAGGAAAAAGATTGAGAAGGCACTGCAGGAGAGCGAGGAACAGCTCCGTTCTTTTATGGAGCAGGCAAATGATGCCATATTTATTTGTGACGGCAGGGGAACTATAAAATTATGGAACCGGAAGGCTGAAGAGCTCTATGGTTATACGGCAGATGAAGTGCTGGGAAAGCCGTATTCTATAGTCGTGCCACAGCGATTTAAAGAAGCTCACCAAAAATGGCTGGAAAAATATTTGGCAGGAGATGAATTAGCTATTTCCGGGAAAATAGTCGAAGGCATTGGTGAGCGAAAGGATGGCAGCCAATTCTATGCAGAGACTTCAACGGCAATATTAAAACAAAGGGATGAAAAATTACTGGTTGCTATCATCCGTGACATCACCGAGCGCAAGCGGTCTCAGGAAATCATCGAGCAGGAGAAAGATTTTACCTCTACCATTATCGAGACTGCCGACGTGCTCATTATCGCTGTTGATAATAACGGAAATATAATGCGTTTTAACCGGAAAGCTGAAGAGGTAACGGGATACGGAAGGGATGAAGTTATCGGTGAAGGTTTAATAAATACCTTGTCTCTCCATATGGATACCGATGCAATACGAAGGATGATGCAGGAGATCTCAGAAGGAAACCCGGTCAGCCCATACAACCTTTTTATTAAAACAAAAGCCGGTGAAGAGCGGATCATATATTCACGCGGCAGGCAGCTCAAAGATAAGCACGGTGCCGTGATAGGAGTTCTTGAGATAGGAATTGATGTTACCGAGCAGCGGAAGATGGAAGATAAGCTCCTGCAGGCCGAGAAGCTGAGAGACCTGGGTGAGCTTGCCGGCGGTGTAGCCCATGATTTCAACAATGTTCTTGCTGCAATCCTTGGCAGGGCACAACTCCTCAAACACCAGCTTGAGGAAGGTACCGGTAATGAGAGAAGAAAAAGTTATTTTGAATTAAAGGAGGGGCTGGATGTAATTGAGCGTGCTGCCAATGATGGTGCAGAAACGGTCAGGCGCATACAGGAGTTTGCCCGCATCAGACCCGATGACCGGGATATACTATCCGTTGACATAAATGAGGTTATCAATAATGCGCTGGATTTTACCCGTGCCCGGTGGAAGGATGAAGCGGAATTCAAGGGTATTAACGTTGCCATAGATAAAAATCTGGCGACGGTCCCACCTATCCTGGGAAGCCCTGCTGAATTGCGGGAAGTGATTACCAATCTCATCAATAATGCTCTGGACGCAATGCCACGGGGAGGGGCAATAACGGTTAAAACCTATACTGAAAGTAACCATGTATGCATCAGGTTTGAAGATACGGGAGCCGGGATTCCCCCGCATATTCAGGAGCGGATTTTTGACCCGTTTTTTACGACCAAGGGTCCCCAGTCAACCGGATTGGGAATGAGCGTCTCCTATGGTATCATTACCCGGCACCAGGGGACCATCTCAGTTGAAAGCCAGGAAGGCAGCGGGACCGCTTTTACCATAAAATTACCCATCAAAGCAGCAGAAGGTGCGGTAAAAGTTGAGGGGCAGAAGATTCAGGAGCCGGTTGGAAAGGCAAAGATACTGGTTATCGAGGATGAAGAGGATGTCAGAACCCTGCTGCAGGATATTTTAGAAATGCATGGACATGAAGTGGCTGTTGCCGCACATGGTGAGGAGGGGATAGCAGCCTTTAAAAAGGGGACGTTTGATTTAGTGTTTACTGATCTTGGAATGCCGGGAATGTCCGGGTGGGAAGTGGCGCAAGCTATAAAGGAGATTGACCCTGAAGTCGCTATTGCCATTATAACGGGCTGGGGGATTAAAATGGACGAGGAAGAACTCAAAAAAAGCGGTGTTGATTTAATCCTGAACAAGCCGTTCACCATGGATAATATCCTAAAGCTTACCGGGGACGCGCTGGTTGTAAAAAAAGGGTCTTCTCCCCATCAAGAGGGTAACAGTGGGTAGGATTGTTGTATGTCATTCATCTGGTGAGCGACAGGGAACCTAAAATTTGACTTTGCAACTATCGAAGAGGAGTTTTAATTTTATCTGACAAGGGCAGACTACCAAACCAATCCTTGAATCAGATGATCACGTTGGTGAGTTTCGCCAATGACACGAATG
>CAIYCZ010000309.1 GCA_903924805.1 uncultured delta proteobacterium
ACGGGATTCGAACCCGCGACCCTCAGCTTGGAAGGCTGACGCTCTGGCCAGCTGAGCTACTCCCGCACTGAAAAAGTTTTTTATATACATGCTACTGGTGGAGAGGGGAGGATTCGAACCTCCGAAGGCTGTGCCAACAGATTTACAGTCTGCCCCCTTTGGCCGCTCGGGAACCTCTCCTGAATAAACCGTTCATATGGAGCTGGCGATGGGATTCGAACCCGCAACCTGCTGATTACAAATCAGCTGCTCTACCGTTGAGCTACGCCAGCATAATTTTTAATGTAGTGCCGCTATGAGCTACCTGCAAATCTCTATTTAAATTAAGAAGGTAATTGGTTACCGTTCACCGTTACTATAAATGTATCCTGTAGTGCGATTTAATGCAGCGTCTTATAATTTTAATTTAGAGGATATGGCAATCAATGAAAGGTAAACAGAAACAGAGATTATTATGCTGCCATCCTTACTGAAAGATTTAATCAACCTCTCATGTTGGAAGGTGTGCAAGAAGGAAATTCAATTTCGCGTGTTATTACAATTAACTACTGTTCTGCTGGTGGGCGATACTGGATTTGAACCAGTGACTTCTACCGTGTGAAGGTAGCACTCTCCCGCTGAGTTAATCGCCCGTAAACTTTACCTTTTAATACAAAAAAAAGAGGAATGCAAGTGTAAAAATTAATTTTTTAGTTTTTTTTAATTCCCGCCTTTACGGGGGATTATTTAAAAATTGAAAATTTACCCTTTTTTTCATCTTCCGTTAAAGATTTATTTCGCGACTCTTCCATCTCTGACTTTAACTTATGCAGTTGTAGTCCGAGATTTTTAAGCATCTCTTCCTTTTCCCGTAACGCAGTTGCCATCTCCTGAACCTGTTTCTCCAGTGACTGGATCTGCTCGTTCTTTCGGGCTATCTCCTCTTTATGCGCACTGATTTCCTGGCCAAACGTTTCTTCCACGCTTGATAGTTTGTCTTTAAAACTCTGCATATCAAGATCATATTTATTTTTTATTTCAAAATATTTCTTTACTATGGAAAAATCAGCGTACGACTCGTGATCCATTTTCTTTACCTCCACTGTTTTAATTAATCAAACTGTCTTACATCGCCTGTTTCGCTGATGCCCATCTGATCCATGGTAAGCTTCATGTCTTCAGGCATAAGCGTTACCTTCAGTGCATCTTCATAGCTGACTATTTTGTTTGCTATAAGCGCAATGAGGGATTGTTCAAGGCTTTGCATCCGGTAGAGCGTTACAGACTTTTCCATTTCCTCACGAATATCCTTCAGTTGGTTTTTTGCGATAAGCTCTTTTATCCGGGAGTTTGCTATTAAAATTTCAACCGCAGCACCCCTGCCGCTTCCATCGCTTCGGGGAACAAGCCTCTGAGATACCGTGCCCAGAAGGGCATTTGACAGTTGAATCCTGACCTGGGAGCGAAGTTCCACGGGAAATGCATCAACAATGCGTGCCACCGTGTCATACGCACTATTGGCATGAATGGTGCTAAAAATAAGGTGGCCTGTTTCCGTCGCGCTCAATACCGTGCTTATGGTTTCCACACTTCTCATCTCACCCAGAAGAATCACATCAGGATCCTGACGCAGAGCATCTTTTAATGCTATGTCAAAGAAAGGTGTATCAAGGCCCACTTCACGCTGGGTTATAAAGGATTTGAGATCTGAAAAAGCAAATTCAATGGGGTCCTCTATGGTAATGATATGCTTGGTTTGCGTATTATTGATATATTCAATCATTGCCGCAAGAGTGGTGGTTTTACCGCACCCGGTCGGCCCTGCAACCAGAACAAGCCCATACGGTTTATCACACAGGGTCTTTAAAACCTGCGGAAGGCCAAGCGATTCAATGGTAGGAATGGAGGTTGGTATGCTTCTGAAAGCAAAGGAAATAGTGCCTTGCTGCTGAAACACATTTACGCGAAATCTGCGGAAGTCTTTAATTGAGTATGATGTATCAAGAGAAAATTCTTTCTGAAATTTTTCTTTATGTATATCGGTGAGGATGTTATGAAAAATTTTTTCGGTATCCTCAATCGTGACTTTTTGATTATCCAGTGGATTTAAAACCCCCTCTATACGCAGAAATGGCGGTGCTCCAACCCTGATGTGGAGATCAGAGGCGTTGTATTCCACCATTCTGTAAAGCATCTGATTTAAATCCATTTCCTTTGGCCCCTAACCCTTTGTAACGTATCGCCGGCTGGCACGTATCATTTCAGTGCATGATTAATTTTATCATATCATTTATAAACTTGATTATTCAATATAAAAAGAACCTTTTGATGCAAGCATATTTTTATATGTATTTGACCTTGCATAAAAAATATGAGATTATTTTTGTATAGATACTATACATTATTGCATACCGCTGGAGCAGACTAAATGGCCGCCGGGATCACGTGTTCCCGGAGGAAAGTCCGAGCTCCACAGGGCAGGGTGGTCGCTAACAGCGACCGGGGGTGACCCCAGGGAAAGTGCCACAGAAAACAGACCGCCCTGAGAGGTTCGCAAGAACCTGTCAGGGTAAGGGTGAAACGGTGAGGTAAGAGCTCACCAGTATCCCGGGTGACCGGGATAGCTCGGTAAACCCCACCCGGAGCAAGACCAAATAGGGGAGCGATTGAGGGCGGCCCGTCCGATGTTCCCGGGTAGGTTGCATGAGGCGTCTGGCAACAGGCGTCCCAGATGAATGGCCATTGCCTGATGCCCATGGTATCAGGAACAGAACTCGGCTTACTGGCTGCTCCAGCATTTTTATTTTTTAAGCCGCAAATGAACACGAATATCCGCTAACAGGTTTTTGAAAAAGTGGTTTTTCACAGGCTGGTCAAAAACATTCAGATGCAAGGCGCGCGAAATCACGAGGAATGAGGCGTACTTCACGGTACGTCGCAATGACGAGGGATGAGCGCAACGCAGCAGATGGGTGTTTTTCAACAGCCTGCTAAACGTTTATCAGGTCACCTCATGGATGAAAAAGGGAAAGCAGGAATTACCAGACAGGAAGCGCTTGAACTGCTCGGGAAGTATCTACCCCAGGATAATTTAATCAAACACTGCCTGGCAACAGAGGCCATCATGAGAGCCCTTGCGCAAAAACTGGGCAGTGACGAGGGTGTGTGGGGTATTGCAGGTATCCTCCATGACCTTGATTATACTGAAACCAAAGACCAGATGAATCAGCACACACTCCACACGGAAAAAATTTTACAGGGCTTGGGAGTAAGCCGGGAAATTATTGACGCCATTAAAGGACATAATGCAGATAACCTGGGATTCCAGAGAGGGACCGTGTTTGAGCATGCCCTCACTGCCGCCGAATGCATCACCGGCTTGATTGTTGCGACGGCTCTGGTGTACCCGGACAAAAAGCTTGCAAGCGTAAAGCCGCAGTCAATCATAAAACGAATGAAGCAAAAGGAGTTTGCCAGAAGCGTCAATCGTGATTACATACGGGAATGTGAAACAATCGGAATCCCTCTGGATGAGTTTGCCGCCTTAAGCCTGCAGGCAATGAGCAGGATCAGTGATGAACTGGGGTTGTAATGTGGCGGGCACTGGGTAATTAATTAATGCGTATCAGAGAGTTTTTCCCTCCGAATCTATTATCTGCTTCCTGTGGATTTGCCGGGTCAGAAATCCATTCATCATCAATTATAAACTTATACTGATATTCTCCTGGAGAAAGCGGGACAACCTTTTTCCAGACACGGTCTTCCTTTTCATACCTCATCTCTCCATGCTCGGCAGACCATGCGTTGAAATCTCCCACAATGCGCACTTTAGCTTCACAAGGGGCTTTCAGGGTAAAGACCACGCCGTTTTCTGCTTTTTGCGGACCGCTGTACTGAACTTTTACCGTATCTTCCATGTCACCAGTTACTATAAATTCCTCTGCTATCACTTCTTCAGCCAGGCATCGGTAATCCTCAGACCCGGCGCAGGCTCTGTCATAGCTGATTATGGGCATGGCGTGTAATGCAGCTTCTTTCAGCTTTACCGTGTAGTGGATCATGGTCCGGTAGCAATTGGCGCCAAAATTATCCTCGATGTTTTTTATAATCTCACGGCAAAAAAGTGTGCGCATATTTATCATGGTGGCAAGGGCTTTAATAGAGACCGCGTGGCCCTGCTCGCTGCGCAGTATTTCAACTGTTTCTAACAGCTGGGAAAGGCCATGCAGAGAATAGATGCTTGGCTCAATAGGGACTATGGCCTGCGTGCATGCTTTCAGGGCATTAAACGTGAGAAGTCCGATAGAAGGCGGACAGTCAATAATGATATACTGGTAAGAATTATGGAGTTCTGCAAGACTGTCTCTGAGCCGGTCTTCCCGTCCCAGCACACCTGACAGTTGCTGCTCTGCCGCGGCTAAAATGACATGGGAAGGAACCAGAGAAAGATTTTCAGCAACAGGAACTATGATGTCGTTGAGGGTGGTGTTTTCAGGATAGCACAGGACATCAAAGACGGTCTTCTGAAAATTTTC
>CAIYCZ010000310.1 GCA_903924805.1 uncultured delta proteobacterium
AGAGTAGTACTGCCGGATACCTGACTGCTGAAAACTGTATCTTTACCTCTAATTACAGCTTTAAACATGCTGGAGCTATCCTTAATGACAGTGGCAATATAACCTTGAACAAGTGTACGTTCACAAAAAATACTGCTGTTAACATGGGTGGCGCGGTCGGCAATAATTATGGCGCCATAATGACTCTCACTAACTGCATCTTTTCAGAGAATAGCGCAGGCAGTGCTGGCGCAATCTATATCAGGTCAAACAGCGTTAATAGCATCATTACTGATTGCACGTTCAGTAAAAACAGTGCGACATCAGCCTCAGGCGATGGCGGCGCCATCATAGGTGATCAAAACGTTACCATAACAAGATGCACCTTTGATCAGAACAGCAGCAATAGAAACGGCATATTTGCCTCCACTGGTGACAGGAGTGCAGTGTTTACCAACTGCGTTTTCTCCAAAAACTCCACGCAGTTTGGCGGGGGAATATGCCTCAACGGAGGAGGAACTTACACGACCGGAACATTGAAAGTCATGAACTGCACGTTTACCGGAAATACTCTTTTATCAGGTGGCGCAGGTGGCGCCATATATACGAAGAATAATGGCACCAGTGTATTCACCGTTACCAATTCCGTTCTCTGGGGTAACGGAGGCAATGCAATTGACCGTTCCGGGACGACACAGCTTCTTCCAACGGTGAGCTATACGGATATTGATCAGACCGGGTATGCAGGCAGCAATGGAAACATCAATCAGGATCCGCTCTTTATTGGAAGCGGTGACTATCATCTGCAGGGCACCTCTCCCTGTATTGATACGGCAACCAGTTCAGGTGCTCCACTTGATGACCTTGAGGGTACAACCCGGCCACAGGGCAGCGGATATGACATGGGTGCATATGAAATGACGCCTACCTTAATTGAACTTTCTTCTTTCACTGCTACCCCGTCAAATGGAAAAGTAATACTCAAATGGTCAACCGCTTCTGAGATTGACAATGCCGGATTTAACATCTACCGGGCAGAAGCTGGTGGCGAATTCGTGAAGATAAATGCCGAGATAATCCCTGCAAAAGGAAGCTCTACGGGTGGCACATCCTATGAGTTTGTTGATGAGGATGTCAAGAACCGTGAAACCTATTCCTACAAGCTTGAAGACATAGATTTTAACGGCACACGTACTTTCCATGGTCCTGAGAGTGCAACACCCCGGTGGATTTTTGGGATAGGGAAATAGAACTTCCCCAAAGGAGGTAAAGTTTAAAATTAAAACCAAATCCGTAATTACGTATTGGTAAAATGGGGTGGGGACTGAATTTTCATCTCAGAGTTGAGCTTAAACGGCACAGTACCCTGTCCTGTCAACCTGTTTAATTAGTAAGCTGCATCAAGGCAGGCCAGTCTATCGCATAAAAGGCTGGCCTGCTTATTTTCAGGACAAAACTAATTCCTTTTTTAATAAAATCTACCGGTACTAAACGATTTACACTCAACCAAACACCGCAAGCAGCTCTTCATCAAGGAGCGCCTTCTCCAACAGTTTTAGTGAACCAGGGGAAATTTAATATGGAAAGACGAACAACGGTATATTCAATGTTATTGGCTGCTGCTCTGGTATTCAGCGCTATGGTTAGTGTGGATGCAGCAACCCTGCATGTAGGTACCCACTGGTCTGGTGTTACCCAGTATCCAGACATCCAGAGTGCAATTAATGCAGCTTCCGATACTGATGAGATATGGGTAGAGACGGGAATATACACGCTCACTTCCACGATTACGGTGAACAAGGCAGTTTCTCTCTATGGTGGTTTTGACTGCGCAGAGACTTCAAGAGAGCAGCGGGACCCGGCTGTTAATGTAACAACCGTGGACGGAAACAACGCTGTCTACTGTTTTCTGGTAACAAGCACGGTCACCATTGACGGTTTTACCATAACTAAAGGATATAATGCTGCAACTGGCAACGGCGGTGGGGCAATACGAAATGGTATTCAGAGTAGTACTGCCGGATACCTGACTGCTGAAAACTGTATCTTTACCTCTAATTACAGCTTTAAACATGCTGGAGCTATCCTTAATGACAGTGGCAATATAATTGTAACCGATTGTACATTCACAAAAAATACTGCTATTAACAGGGGCGGCGCAGTCGGCAATAATTACGGAGCCAAAATGACCCTCACTCGCTGCACCTTCTCAGAGAATAGCGCAGGTAATGCCGGTGCAATCACCATCAGAGAAGACAGTACTGAAAGCACCATTACTGATTGCACATTCAGTAAAAACAGTGCGACATCAACCTCAGGCGATGGCGGCGCCATCATAGGTGATCAAAACGTTACAATAACAAGATGCACCTTTGATCAAAATACAGCTGTCAGGTATGGGACATTTGCAACCACGGGAGATAAGACCGCGGTATTTACAAACTGCATCTTCTCTAAAAATCAGGTTCTCCATGGCGGGGCAGTAGCCGTTAACAAAACAAATACACTCGGAACATTAACAGTCATGAACTGCACCATTACAGGCAATACCCTCAACACAGGCGGCAAAGGTGGTGCAATCTACACAACAGCCCCTGGCGGAACCGGCAGTATATTCACGGTTACCAACTCCATTCTCTGGGGTAACGGAGGAAGTGCAATTGACCGTTCAGTAGGAACAGAGCTTCTTCCAACGGTGAGCTATACGGATATTGATCAGACCGGGTATGCAGGCCCAATAAGTAATAGCATCAATTTGGATCCTTTATTTATCAATGCAGCCGGTGGTGATTATCGTATAGCATGTTATACCTCTCCCTGTTTTGATACCGCCACGAGCACTGGCGCTCCGGGTGATGACCTGGTAGGCACACTAAGACCCAAGCATGCCGGATATGATATGGGTGCATATGAAGTGGAGTGTCCCCCGTCAACCACGACGACCAGTGTTGACCCAACAACCACTACATCAAGCACGATACCTCCCACCAGCACCACAACTACTTCTAGCGGTGGAGGAGGTGGCGGCGGGGGTGGCGGCGGGGGTGGCGGCGGCGGCGGTGGCGGAAACCCCTCAACCACAACAACGCCGGCGGCAAGCACAACATCGACACAGCCGTTAACAACCAGCACAACGGCTGCTTCGCAAACAAGCACGTCAAGTTCGACAAGCAGCGTTGCTCCGTCTTCTTCATCAACCACGAGCACGACCACAGCAACTGTGTTGTGTCCTGCGGTGAAGATGTTTAACAGCGAGAACAGCCGTGAGGTTACGGTCATCCGGACGCTTAGAAACAGAAGGATGGCCCAATCGATTGACGGGCTGGTGCTAATCTATCTTTATTATACAAACACTGAAGAGCTAACGAGCATTTTCTCAACAGATCCAAGGCTTGCAGATACAGCCATTAAGCTTATCAGAGAAGTAACTCCTGCCATGGAGGTGAGTCTGGAGCAGAACACCTCAATTACCATCACGCAGAAGCAGTATGATGGTATTATCACTATACTCAGGCGCACACAGGACGAAGCTTCTCCATATTTGAAGAGAACGATTGACCATGTATTGAAAAAACTGGCCTCAGGTGAAATGCTAAAGGTCATGGGAATAACCATACAAGAAAAATAAATAGTATACCAGCTGCAACAAAGAAGCTCAGCCCGTGAAGGGAAAGCGTTGATACACGCTCATACAAGAGGAGCAACGTCACCATGAAAAAAGCAATTGTCCTGTTCTTTTTTTATATGCTCAGTTTGTATCATCCTGTCAGTGCGGGAACAATCTCTATTACTGCGGATAAGGACACCTATATTGATAAGGTGTATCCTGATACTAATTTCGGGCAGAAGTGGAATCTGCTGGTCAGCGGCTCTCCAGTTTCAAAACTGGCTAACGGGTTAGTGCGCTTTGATTTGAGCGGGCTGCCTGGTACGGCACGGATAACAAAGGCTCAATTAACCGTGCTGGTTCACAGCAACCACTCCACAAATATTTTTCGCATCCATCCCATGATGACCCCCTGGGATGAAGATTATGCCACCTGGAACAGTGCCGCATCAGGGGTGTCCTGGACTGCGCCGGGCGGGGACTATGACCCGGCAGTCTTTATAGAAGCCGCCCTGCCCAGCACAACACCGAGTTGGATGGTGATAGATGTTACAACGCTCATCAGTGACGAGCAGGGTAATCTTAAAGCCGGCACTGCGGCGAACGGGCTGCTACTTAAAGCGGACGCAGGTTATAATAAAATTTTGTCTTCTGAGTTCAGCACCTATGCTAACGCCTTGACCTGCCACTCCTGTCATGGCACAAATGACCCTTCACTTGATGTGGGAAAATCCACAAACTGTGCTCAGTGTCATTCCCAGGGTGACATTCGCCTCTCCGGAGAGCCAAAACTCAACATTACGTATCAGCCGATGCTGTTTGATTTTGTCCAGGTATCAGATACTCATATTGGAAGATCATCCCAGCAGGCCACTAATCTTGCTAATACGGTAACACAGATAAATTCAAAGCATCCTGCCTTTGTCCTTTTTAGCGGAGACCTGACCGACAGCGGAAGCCTTGAACAGTACAGCGTCTTTAAGACGGCTGTCTCTAATCTCTCCATGCCCTATTACTGTGTGCCCGGAGATAATGATATTGTCGATGGAGAAGGCGACCTGCAACGCTACCAGGAACAGCTTGGTGATGATTATTATACCTTTGACTACCATGGATTTAAGTTCATCGGGCTCAATAATAATTTTGAGACCTCACTCGACCAGGTGCAGAGAGACTGGTTAGAAAATGAACTGAAAAAGGGGAACCCGGGAATAATCTTTGCCCACAAGCCACTTTTAAACTACCAGAATTGCGATCCTCTTCAAGAGGCACGGCAGATAGTAAGCCTGTTTAATGCTTATACTGTAGATATGTTTATGAACGGCCATGATCACCTGGTGAAGGAATGTATCCTAAA
>CAIYCZ010000311.1 GCA_903924805.1 uncultured delta proteobacterium
CAAATCAATTTTCCTGATTTCCTGAGTTACAGATTAAGAGTAGAGGGCTTCAAACGTTAAGCTCAATGTATATACTGGATAAAACATATGGAAGAAAATGCCCTTTTAAAACGAATAACAGTAAACCCCAAAATATTTGGCGGAAAGCCTATCATCCGCGGGCACAGACTTGCTGTGGAACATATCCTGGGAATGCTTGCAGCGGGTGATTCAACAGAAACTATCCTCGCAAGCTATAGCTGGCTTGAACCTGCAGATATTCAGGCATGCCTGGCCTATGCCCATAAAATAATAGGGCATGAGATCAAGAACACGGCAAATTAATTTTCCTGATTTCCTGAGTTCCAGATTTAATCTTGGGAAATCCCTCCCAACCCCCCTTTAAAAAGGGAGGAATAATTCTGTGTGGTTCTGTGCTTTTCTGTGGCTGGTATTTTAAAAAGCGGGGTCGGTAGTGGCTCCGCCTTTATTTTTTTACTCGCGGCCTTAGAATCCGTTCCGGTCGTGTGAGGTAGCCGGTTATCGTGCGGAACTGGTCCATGCTGCTGTAGGAAATGGTCTCGCTAACTTCATAGTTTTTCCATATCGCCTGTGACAGCTCATCCCCCAGGAAGAAAAGCCGCGGTGAATTATCAAGTGGCCACTGCTGTTTTAACAGCACATAGTAGCCGGTTCCATCAAGAATTATGGCAGAAAAATAGTTTCTCTCTATTTTATCTATTAAATCAAGCGGCCGGAACTTCTCCTTGCTTGTCATCTCAATACACCAGAACGCCCCGCCATTGAAAACCATCTGTTTGCCTGCCTGAATCCCGTATGCTGAGTGATACGGAATATATACTTCACCGGGAATATTTTTTACCATGGATATAAACTCAGAGCCTTTTTCCCGGGAGCCGGGGGCCGGTATATGTTGGTTCGGATTATAGAGAAGAAGCAGAAGCTGGAAGATAATCAGCCCGTAGGCAACAAGCAGATTGCTGTTTTTCTGCCCCCGGTTTTCAGGGCGAGAAATATGACTCACAAAGATTCCCAGCAGTATGCACCCCCACAGGGTGAGCGGTATGAGCTCATTTCTTTCTGACCCTGCCAGAGGGCGCGGGATAAAATAGCAGAGCGCCGCGGGTACTAACGTGTACTCCCAGATGGTAAACGGTTTTTCCCTGGTAAATGAAAAAAGCCGTTTCAAACAGAAGGCGCCCAGCATAACAAAGAAAACCGGAAGCTCATGAAACAGGTCCTGACGCATTTCAGACAAAAAGTGCGGCCGCTTAGCAGCGTGCTGGAGGGGGTTTAGGATGGTATATTGCAGGTACCACCCATTTGTTTCCGAGTTAATGACCCATAAGGCAATAAGGATTAATGACACAAGAGAAAGAAAAAAAATAATGCCGCGCTTTCTCTCCTGCATAAAAAGATACAGAGCGGCACCGGCAATAAACATCGGTGTGGATTGCTTGGTATAGAAGCCAAGGAAAAAGAAGACAATGGAGCACAAAACAGCCCGGTTTTTATTAGTGCCGTAGGCAAGTGAAAAACATCCGCCGATCATAAAGAAATAGAACAGCATGTCATTCCTGCCGATGTCATACCAGGTGCCGTTCACCTCATAGAGAGCGATAAATAGTCCTGCGGTGAGGAACCCTGTGCGCCGGGTGCCCCCCTCTTTCCCGGGGATTAAGAAGAGAAAGGCAAGGATGCCAAGGAAAGACATGAGTGAGATAACGCGCGGGATCCAGAACTGAACAGAAAAGATTTTAATCAAGGGGGTCATAAGCAAAAAATAGAGCGGGGGATAGACCTGAGGAATAAAATCGGTTTGCGGAGGACCATACACCGGCTGTCCGTTTAAAAATCGCAGTGCATGGCACAGAAGCTCCCCCTCAAGCCATTCAAGCTCAAACGGGTAGGTTGTGCGGTAGAAAAGGCAGTAGAGGAAAAGAAATACAAATCCCGCAAGCAGGGCAATAATTGCCCCCTCAGCAGTAAAAAGAAGAGCCTGATCAATAGTTCTCGGAACGGTTTTTTTCATTACTGGCCTGCGGTACGCATTTTTGTTGCGTAGAGGATATAGCCGTCATTTTTATAGATAACCGGAAGATTGAGCCGCAGCCTCAGATCACCGACAATGTAGTCTGCCTGATATTCTCGGGCAACCTTCAGGAACCCATCTGTTGGCAGGTTATAATAGCACGACCACTCACCTTTCACATCAGTCCAGCCAAGGCTTCTCATCCGCTTGAGCCATTCCACGGCAAAATCCTCTGATGTCCAGTTAATGAGCATGCCATCCAGCCAGTCGCCAAATGTTGACCGCTCTGAGAACATGCGAAACCCCTGCATATACGGTGGTATGATGAACAGGGCATCTTTGGGCGTATGGGTTTTGGCGAAAAGCTGAATGTCAATCCAGGGATGGACCGCTTCCCGGGTAGCGGGAGGAAAGGCGATATGTGGTCCCTGCTGGCGCGCCAGCAGGCCCGCATCATAGGTAACAAGAAATACAAGAAATGCATAAAAATACAGTTTAAGTCTTTTGTCAGGCTCAGGAAACTTGTTTTCAAAAAAACGCAGAGTAATTAAAAAAAGAATCAGGCAATAAAAGATCAGCAGAAGATCAGTTCCTATATTAAAGAAACTTTCCCGCAGGGGCGAAACAAACGGTGCGACAGTAACTACGGGCAGGAGCAGTGCCATGCAGCCCCGGGCAATGCCCGTAATACATGTATGCGCCCTGTATCTGCCATAGATAAACAGATAAGCACCCAGTACCGGCAGTATCCATGCAGGTATTCTTTCGAAGTCAGGGGGCATTGAATTTTTATAAGCGCTGTAGCCGGTCATGATGATGGCTGTGGCAATAATCGAGAACCGGGATACGACGTCTTCCCTCCAGCAGCTCAGCAGAAAACCGCTTATGAATATGGTACCGATAATTATGAAAATCCACAGGCACCGCCACAGTTGCAGCTTTATGATAAAGGGAAGCGCAATCATGCCGCTAAAGACCGTGCCCAGTATGCACATAAGCGCAACGCCGGGTAACAGTAACAGGGCATCTCTTTGTATCTCATGCAGACGGGTGCGGGTGATGGCTATGGCTGCGAGCAGCATAAAGATGATGGGCTTGCCATACTGCCGGGGCTCCCAGTACGAGGGAAAATCATGTACCCAGTGCGTCCACCTGATGCCGGTGAGCCATGCCTCCCCGCCGTAGGAAGCCCGTATCTGGGGAATAAGGAAGACCAGGCTGGGAAGAGCAGGTATGAGACATGACACAAAACAGGTGAGGACTGTTTTCCCGGTCAGGCTCCTAAAGCGCACGACAAAAAACGTGCAGAACACAAACAGTAAAAATGTTACATACATGGAATGGACATTAAATAATAGTCCGCAGACAAAAAAACCCCATGCATAGCGCTTTTTCAGAAAAAGGATAATTGCCAGCAGGGACAGCGGGTAGCCGATGATTCCGGAGTGAAGAAAATTAAAATATATCGCTTCCGAGCCCACATTAAACTGGCGCAGGCCGAAGGAGTAGAGAAGAAGCGTCCCGCAGCTTACCAGCGTGCTGTTAAAAAGGGTCCGGGACAGATAAAACAGCGCAAGGAATATGCAGTACAGCCCTGCCAGATAGACAATAAAGGTAACCGGCTCAACCGGGAAATACCTGAACAGACCGGCAAGCCCTTCCCAGAAGTAGCTCGAGTTTATTATACCCTGCTTCATGGTGTTTACAAAAAGGTCTCTGGGATACAGTGACGGATCTACCCGGGTATAGGTTGCGGGGAGGTAATAGGCGTGGATTACCAGATTTTCCCACCAGCCAAATTTATATCCATTCATTAAGAGGGAGTGCAGGGCGAAAAAGGCTGACAGGGAAAAAGGCGAGGTAAGCAGTGCCCTGAGACCCGGGGGGCTGGCATGTAGACCTGAAGATTTCTGAACCATGCTAACTAAATCCAGAATAAATTGGCAATTCAGATATAAATTGCTCGAAAACCTGTTTTTTACTGGCGTGTTTGAAATTTATAATTCAAACAGTTGCAATTGCCTGGAGCTTTGTGCTTGGTAACTATTCCACATACGCTGAAAGGATCCTGAGCCCTCTATCAGGTGACTGGAGTATAGGATAAAAGGCAGCAGTGTGTCAACAACGAGCGGGCTTCCTGAAAAAAATCATTCACAGCTCTCAAGCCGGCGGCAGATAACGGTCAGTGAAATTTTTGGACTGTTTTCTATTGCCTTATTCCCTTATTTTCACTATAGTGTGAACAATTTTAGCAGATGTTTTTTACTCCCGTTCGTGCTCACCAGCGATTTTTTAACTCTGTGAAAAAAACCAGTTATTGTGCAGGCACGCGCTATGAAGATGTTTGG
>CAIYCZ010000312.1 GCA_903924805.1 uncultured delta proteobacterium
ACTGTGCTTATTCTATACTTTCAGCAAAGGCACGAGCGCCTCGAGCGCCTGATAATTTTATTTCTGTTCTATTAGAGTTATGTGGCTTGAAATATTTCTTATATGCATATTCATACTGATCAATGGTTTCTTCGCAGCCTCCGAGATAGCTGTTGTTTCCATACGGCGGTCACGGATTAAACAGCTTATGGATGAGGGCACATTAAATGCCGGTGTATTAAATAAACTCAGGGAGAAACCGGACAGATTTCTTGCCACCATACAGCTCGGTGTCACCCTGGCCGGAGCACTGGCATCTGCAATTGGCGGAGCTGCAGCAGTTAAAATTATTAAACCCGTGCTGCAGAGCGTTCCCCTGCCCATTATTTCTTCAGCAAGTGAGGCTCTGGCGATAATTATTGTGGTAGTGTTTGTTTCTTACTTTTCTCTTGTCTTTGGCGAGCTTATCCCTAAGTCCATAGCCCTCGCAAACCCGGAGGCAATAGGACTGTTCACAGCACCTGTAATAGATAAATTTTCCCGCATGTCCCGTATATTTGTTTCCCTTTTAACGGGATCGACGGGTCTCCTGCTAAAGCCATTTGGTAAAAGAGCGTTTCATGAGCATGGGTACATTTCTGAAGAAGAGGTCAAGCTGCTCCTGGAAGAAGGTGGAAATAGAGGTGTTTTTGAACCCGATGAAAAGGAACTCATTCACAGCGTTTTTGAGTTCACTGATACCTTTGTAAAAGAGGTGATGATCCCCTTGCCGCAAATGGTAACCATAGGCATTGCTATGCCGGTTGATGAAGTAAAGGCTGTTATATCTAAAGAAAAATTATCACGCTATCCAGTCATCGGCAAGGACATAAACGATATTCGGGGCGTTCTCTATGCAAAGGATTTTCATAACATGCTTTTCATGACCGGCACCGCTGATCTGCACAGGATGGTGAAACCACCTTTGTACATCCCCGAGACCATGAAAATAAGTATATTGCTCCGCGAAATGCAGAAAAAAAGGGTGCATCTGGCGCTGGTAATAGATGAATACGGTTCTGTTTCAGGACTGGTAACGCTTGAAGACCTTCTGGAAGAGATCGTTGGCGAGATACGGGATGAGTATGACACGGAAAGCCCGGTTATAGAATTACCCGACGGGTCGTTCATAATTGATGCTTCCATAAGCCTAAACGACCTCGGAGAATACTATACGATAGAGATACCTGAATCCCCTGATTATGAAACCCTGGGCGGCTTTATCCTTACCCACCTGCAGCGGATTCCTAAAACCGGTGACAGCATAGAACTGGATGATAAAAAGCTCCGGGTGGTTGAGATGGTCGGGCAGCGGATAGCAAAGGTAAAGCTGGAACGGATAGCAAAAACCTGACGTTAATATGCAATAATTTAGATTGAAACTGACAGTTTTTAAAATAGAGTTTTGATTATATCGGACAGTTGCATATTACCCGTTGAAGTCATGACTGAATTTAGGCTAAAGAACTTCTCTCGGATATGACACATAGTCTGCAGTTTTCTTTCTCCAATGCTCACCACAACATATATAGTTTTTGAAGTAACTGGAATGTATAGGAATTTCCTTTTTGATAAGCAGAGGTAATAAAAGGCAAACAG
>CAIYCZ010000313.1 GCA_903924805.1 uncultured delta proteobacterium
ACTCTTTAATCCAGTAAAGAGATATTCAGGCACCGGTAAATAACGTCTGCAGGAAAACCCCGTGACTGTAAAAACCTGGCTTTCTGTGCAGCAGAGGGACTTCCCCGGGAACCCGTAAAATGTTTTTTCAAAGCACTGCGCGCAACCGCTTCCTCATCATATTCCTGCCAGACCTGCTTTTGCACCCTCCCCACCAGGTCCCGTGAAATCCCCTTGCGCAGGAGATACGCGGATATTTTTTCACGCCCCCAGCTGCGGTGTTCAACCAGGGAAAGAGCCCACCGCAATGATATCTCCTCGTCATTGAGGTATCCCTGCCGGGATACTGTTTTGAGCACTTCCTCTGTTACGGCAGGCACAAAACCCTTCTGGAGGAGTTTTGCCCTGAGCTCTTCATGGCTGTATGAGCGGCGAGCAAGACAACGGTAGGCAGTGGCAAGAGCTTTGGGGAGAGTTATTTCACTTCCCATCCTTCAGCTTGCTTTTCTGTGTGTCCTCTTCCGGCTTTTTTGCAATTCCGGCTTTTTCCAGAATTTTTGTCTCAATTTCCCGGGCAGTATCGGCATGCTCCCTGAGAAAGGCTTTTACATGTTCCCGTCCCTGACCAATGCGTTCTTCCTTGTATGAATACCAGGCTCCGCTCTTTTCAAGGATGTTTTCAGCAACCCCCATATCAACAATGTCGCCTTCCCGGGAAATTCCCTCTCCAAACATGATATCAAACTCCACCTCTCTGAACGGTGGAGCAATCTTATTTTTTACCACTTTTACCTTTGTCCGGTTGCCGGTTACGCGGTCACCGTCTTTTATCATGCCGATTTTTCTGATATCCAGACGGATCGTTGAGTAAAATTTAAGCGCATTGCCGCCGGTGGTTGTCTCCGGATTGCCAAACATGACTCCTATCTTCATGCGGATCTGGTTTATAAAAATGACGGCCGTCATTGACTTGCTGATGGCTGCTGCCAGCTTCCGCAGTGCCTGGGACATCAGACGCGCCTGAAGCCCCATGTGTGCATCACCCATTTCTCCTTCAATTTCGGCACGGGGAACAAGGGCAGCCACCGAGTCTACTACCAGCACCTCCACGGCACCGCTCCTGACCAGTACTTCACTGATTTCCAGAGCCTGCTCGCCATTGTCAGGCTGGGAAATAAGCAGCTCATCAGTTTTGACTCCCAGTTTGCGCGCATAGGAAATATCAAGGGCATGCTCGGCATCAATAAAGGCGGCATTGCCACCCTGCTTCTGAGCCTCTGCGATTATGTGCAGGGCAAGCGTGGTCTTTCCGGATGATTCCGGGCCAAAAATCTCAACTACCCGTCCCCGGGGAATTCCTCCCAGACCCAGCGCAATATCCAGGCTTATAGAACCTGTGGGGATGACCGGCAGGTCAGGGATCAGTGCACCGTCCACGCCGAGGCGCATAATTGCCCCTTTGCCAAACTGCTTCTCGATCTGGCTTACTGCCATGTCAATCGCTTTTGCCTTGTTTTGATCTTTTGCCATACATGTCCTCCGTTTGGTAACTCTGGATCAGATCATGCGCAGTAATGCCGTGACGGTCTGATACTGTTCTGTCACTCACAGGCGTATAGTTTTCAATGCGGAATAAACAGGTCCGGTCGGGAGAAGGTCGCTTTTGAAAAAAACTACCGTATCTGCCGTAAAAGGGCCCCCATCTTCATGCTTGAACTGCTCTATGACTTCTCCGAGCATTTTTTTCCCCCGGGATTCCTTTACCCTGCCAAGGGTCAGATGAGGAGCATACGGCCGTTTCTCTCCGGGAAATCCAATAGTGACAAGGCTATCTTCAATGCTCATCTGAAACCGGGTAAGATCATCCTCAACCGTCTGCATGCCGACCCATATAACCTTCGGGTTTCTGGTGTTCGGAAAGGCTCCGATGCCTGCCACATGCATGATAAAGGGAGCTACCCCGTGAGATACATTTTCAAGGATCCGGGAAATTGACCCCACCTGATCTTCATCAATGGAACCTAAAAATTGCAGTGTCAGATGGATGTTTTCCGGCTTTACCCATCTGACGCAGTCTATCTGGTCTCGAAGCCTCTGCTGCAGAAGGGAAAGGGCCTTGCGTAAATCTTCCGGCAGTTCCAAAGCAATAAACGTGCGAATTTTTACCATCAGTGCATGCTCTCTCAGACCAGTTCAACACCTATCACAGAAGCTACCGTGTTGTCAATGTGAAGCACAACAGTTAATTTATGCTCCATTTGAGAAAATCTTTCTGTGCAGAAGGGAAACAAGGAATCGTAAAATACTCCCCCGCAAAACTTCTTCCTTCTACCGGTCATGTTTTCCCTTTGGCGGGCAGCTGAGGATGAAATGTCGCAGATTGCTGAGCGCCATCTGCGAGCTCATTATCTTTATCTGCTCCCGGTTTCCGTAAAACCGGTATTTTTTTACTTCGTCAAAAGAAGCTGCGGCGATTCCTATGAACACCGTCCCGACCGGTTTTTCAGGGCTCCCCCCGGTTGGTCCTGCAATTCCTGTCACCGCGAGGCCAAACGTAGACCCGGAGAGCTCACGCACACCCTGTGCCATACATCTCGCTACCGGCTCGCTTACGGCACCGTGCTCATTCACCATCTCCTCCGGTATGTGCAGAAGCTCAACCTTGGAGCGGTTGCTATAGACTATAACCGCACGTTCCAGATACGCGGAACTCCCGGAGACATTTGTCAACCGGTTACTGATGAGCCCCCCCGGTACAGGATTCTGCAACGGCAAGGGTTGCCCTTCTCTGCGTAAGCAGCTTTCCAACCACAGCCTCAAGAGGCTCATCTTCATCTGAATAAATAAATTCCCCGATTGTTTCCCGGATTATACCTGCACACAGCTCAATATCGCTGCGTACCGCATCCTGATCCGTGCCCCGTGCACTTAATTGCAAGCGCACTTCGGGATAGTGGGGAAGATAGGCAAGAGAAACAGAGGTCTTCCCGGGAAGTATTCCCTGCAGCTTTTCCTGTATTGCTGACTCCCACAGGCCAAACACCCGGAGGGTTTTGCTTATAATGAACTGCGGCAATCCGTTTTTCTCCCTCAGATGAGGGATAATAAAGGATTCTGTCATTGCCTCAGCCTCATAGGGAACACCCGGAAGAAACATGAACTGCTGCGCCCCGTCTTCAATCAAAAAACCGCTTGCCGTGCCGATGGGATTGGGGATGATCTGCACGCCCTCCGGGAGCAGTGCCTGCTTCCTGCTGGGAAACGGCACCTTGAGCTGAATTCCCTGAAACTTTTTTTCAATGGCAGCAAGCGCTTCCTCGTTCAGGCACAGCTTTCTCCCGAAAGCCTGTGCTGCTGCGCGGGACGTACAGTCATCATCCGTGGGGCCAAGCCCGCCCGTCACTATAACGGAGCGCGTTTCCGCCAATACATTTTTTAATGCGCCAACAATCTCCTCTATGCCGTCCCCCACCGAGCTGATCCGTGAAACAGGCAGCCCTGTGGTATTAACACTGCGTGCGATATATGAAGCATTGGTATCAGGCGTAGAGCCTGATAACAGCTCATTGCCAATAGTGATAATTTCAACGGTCACGGCGCTACCCCATCTGGTCGTTAGAAAAACAGCCTGAACAACTGTAACACGATATTCGTATATATTCCGGCGACTACATCATCTAGGACGATTCCCACCCCGCCCCGGGTATTTTTATCGATACGATTAATGGGATAGGGTTTAGAAATATCCATGACCCTGAATACGATAAAGCCGGCAATGACAAAGATCCACTGGGCGGGGAATGAAATCATTGCCACCAGGTACCCTGCAATTTCATCTATAACAATGTGCTGTGGGTCTTTTGTGTGCTGTGCGCTATTTTTAAACAGGGGGACTGCTTTATCCGCAGCCCAGATGGCAAGAAAAACAAAGGATAGTATGGTCACGATATAGAGCGGGATGGTGAGTCGGGACAGCGCAAAAAAAATGAGCACGCCTATGGCTGAACCCGCCGTTCCGGGCATCTTCGGGAAATAGCCGCTGCCGCATCCGGTGGCAAGGAAAAGAATGAATCTCTGATTGAGGGTGCCCATCAGGGAGCCTTTTCCACCAGTAGTTCACTCCCTGCGCTTATTTTTGTCAGCGCTGACAGATCACCGGCAACCCTTCCGAAGACATTGACGGCACTGGCCGGCCGTATCTCATCACCTGAGCTTGCCGGCGTGGGGCCAAAAAATATGCAGAAGGCTGGGCCGCTTGGCCAGTATCCCAGATCTCCTTTATCGACAACGTCCCGGGCAGTATCATCAAGGGCGCAGTGTACCGGAATCATAAAATAGATCTCATCTCCCCACGTTTGTGCCCGGGCCTTCAAGGGAAGCGCCTCCCAGATTGCCTCAGCAGTGGGTGAGTCATTCAGCATGCCCTCTATGCTGATTGTCCCGGAAGTGATTATTATTTTTCGTGACAGGATTACCGCACCTCCTCCTTCACCGCTGCAGCCAGGAGCGGCACCATGATCTCATGGTGTCCGATGAGGGTATAACCCTTCCCGCCCTTTACTACCGGCCGCTGTGCTACATTGGTCATCGGTCTGTAGTGGCGGATAAAATCCATCGCTACGGTTGAGAAACTGCTGACATCAAATCCAAGGTTTCGTGCCACATTGAGGGCCTTCAGGAATACTTCAGGAAGGATAACTGCGGAACCGACGTTGAGATATACCCCCTCCTGCAGGTGAGACACCACATCGGTGAACAGTCTGAAGTCACGGTGGCTCCCTTCACCAAACGCTGCCCCATCACATGACGGGTGCATATGGATAATATCAGTTCCCATCGCAACATGAACGGTAGCCGGAATTCCCCGGCTGACGGCACTGGCAAGAAGGCTCTCGTTGAGATAGGGGAAGGCAGTTTCCATAAGGGCTTTTCCCACTGCTTCACCAAGTCCCAGCCCGTTGTGAACCCCCCGGGATACCGCCGTATTGATAAATGATGCCGTCTCTTCAGCCATGCCGAATTCCCCCGCATCAAGCTCAGCTGCCACATCTTCAGAGGTTTTGCCGGTCATCGCCATCTCCACATCATGAATCACTCCGGCGCCGTTTAACGCTATGCAGGTAACAAATCCCTGGTCCATAAGGTCTATGAGAATGGGCGAGAGACCCACCTTAATGACGTGTGCCCCGATTCCCCACACAATAACCTTGCCGCCCCGGTGAGCTGCGCCCAGGTGCCGGACGATCTCTTTAAAATCCCTGCCGGCAAGAATATCGGGGAGACTCTCCAGGAACTCGTGAAAATAACCGGACGCCTTCCAGGGAGAACCAAGCCCGGTCCGTTCAACAAGACTTTTTCTCCCCTTGAGAGAATGCGTTTTTACTTTTTTCAGGTCTACCGGCTGAAACGATTTCATCTGACTATATGCATGTCATGTTTGCTGTGCCTGTACGAGGAAATACTCCTCAATAAGCTCACATAGAACGTGCCCGGCACACAGGTGGACTTCCTGAACCTGTGCAGTACTGTGCGAAGGTACCGTAAGGCACAGGTCGGCTAACTGTGCAATAATACCCCCATCGCTTCCTGAGAAAGCAATGGTCAGCATACCAATTTCATGGGCTGTGGTGAACCCCTTGATGAGATTAAAAGAATTTCCGCTGGTACTCATACCCCATGCCACATCTCCGTTCCTTCCCAGTGCTTCAATGTGGCGGGAAAAAATGTCGCTGAAATTAATATCATTTCCAATGCTGGTGAGAACAGAGCTGTCTGTGGTAAGGGCAATGGCGGGCAGGGCTTTTCGGTATGCAGACAACTTGTTCACCAGTTCAGCAGCAAAGTGCTGTGCCTGTGCAGCACTGCCCCCGTTTCCAAACAGCAGCAGCTTGCCCCCCCGTTCAAAGCAGTTGATCAGTTCGCGGGCCATCCGCATGATTACTGAGGCACTTGATTTACCGCAGTCATGAACGAGACGGGACGACTGTTCAAAGTGTTGTAAAATTTTCTCTTCCATTTTATACATCTTTCTATAATGGAACGGCGTGAATCATCTTATAAAGCACCTCTGGCTGTGTCAAGAAGATTTATCCTGAACAGCAGCTATACGACGGCAGTAAACAAAAGATTTTTACAAGAAACCCTTTGTGCCGGTGTCTGTTTATAATAGATAGGATAACAAACTCGTTGGGTCCAAGGGGTCGAGTGGACTGCTTAAAAACCCTGGAACCCTCTAATCCTTGAACCCTTTGTTACACGTATGGCCAAAAAACTACTCCTGGTGGATGATGATGTACAATTGCTGAGGCACACAGCGGATTTTATAAAAGATCTTAATCAGGGCTGGGAAGTGGACTGTGCTGTCAGTGGCATGGAAGCACGCGGAAAGGTGGAAAACAAGCGGAGAGAAGAAAAAGACTATGACGTCATACTCAGTGACTACGAAATGTCTGAGATAAACGGTATCGACCTCAGATTTTATCTGCAGGACCTGGATTTCAGGGGCAGGTTTTATCTGATGAGCGGCACCCCGATACAGAAAGAAATACTTGATGTTCTGGGTATAGACGGATTTATGAACAAGCCGTTCAGTTTACCTGCTATCCGGAAAATACTTGGAGATGCGTGAAAAGCTATGATTATGCAGATGTGATCTTACACCACTTCGATATCTGCAGGGTTGCCATCCTCCTCATTCAGCCTCCGCCTGGACTTCTCGTCCAGCATCACCTTACCGGCTGCAATTTCTCTTAATGCAACAACAACCGTCTTGTTTTCGGGGGCATGTACTAACAGTTTCGATCCTTTAATTATCTGCTTTATCCTGGCGTTAGCCATCTGTACTACGATAAACCGGTTGTTTACCTTCTTCAGGCAGTCTTCAATCGTTATGCGTGCCATGGAACCTCCACATTATAAAGATGTTATCAGGGCTAAAGTTATAAAGCATGCACCGGAGCTTGAGTAACACGAAAACCCCAAAGCCAAAGAACCAAACTCCAATTAATACCACTAACAAAAAATCAAACGGTAAAAGACCGGGGTAGGCAGGTAAGATCTTTTGATTTGAGATTTGAATATTTGGCTTTGGGGTTTTTATTATGCAGTTATATATATCAGCAATCTGGAATAATCACAAGGAAATAAAAACATGGGATCATGGGGCACGTAGCAAAGGACACGGTTTATTCCTTATCCCTTGACCCCTGACCTTTTTTTTCAACACTCTGCAACGCTTCCTGAAAAACCTCTATTGGTTGTGCTCCGACAATAGTATATTTTTCATCAATGATAAAGGTCGGCACTGCGCTGACATTATAAAGATGTCCTTCCCGGAGCGATTCCTCCAGCCGTGTGGTATAACGGCCCTCCCCAAGAGCTACTTTTAATTCTTCGGCATCCATCCCTGCAGAACGTGCCAGTTCCAGTATCACGTCCACCCTGCCGATATCCTGCATTTCAGCAAAATAGGCATGAAAGACCTTTTCGTGAAACTCCCCATACTTCCCCTGATCACGTGCATATTCACTTGCTTCAAGTGCCTTTCGGGAATTTGAGAGCACCTTTACATCACCAAACGTAATGCCAAATTGAGACCCGGAGCAGCGCAGGTTGTGATACATTTCGTCCCAGTCAATACCGGGCAGGCGCACCGAGAGAAGCACTCCCTGCGGAGGTGTTTCCGGGTGAATCTCAAAGCTCAGCCACTCATCAGCGATGGGGAAATCCTTTTTTAAGGTATCGACCATACCTTTGCCGACGTAACAAAATGGTCAGATATAGTCTGAAAAAATGCGTATGTTTATGGCCATTGGAAAATTTTTTGCGTGAATGGTCATTAGTAATAACCATTAGTTAACTAACCCCTATTCACTGTTCACTTTTTTATATTTTTCGAACAATTCTTGCAGCTTCTCTTCTGTATTAACTCCCGGGGTGCTATCTGCTTTAAGCATCAGCTTCATAACCTCTTCTGGAGGTATTCCTTTGCACTGCTCGATCAGTTCCTCAATGCGCTTTTGGATATCTATGGGTGTATCGCCCACATCAGTCCCTCTTTCACCTCATTTTTTTAGTATTAGTATTTCATTCAGCGAACGTTAATTGTGGAATGAGAACCCCCGGTCCCAGAGCATATAAAAGCGTTGGGCCCGGGGGTTCTTTCATTATAGCAGTACCATGGTGTGAGGTTGAAAACAGTCTATCGGCCATTATCTAAGGACACCTATTGTGGCATTGGGGGCAGCCATACCAGGTAATTGTTTTGCAATAAATTAACCTTAAACCTCTTTTGTGATCTTCAAAAATTCTTCAATCGGTATAGCGCTCATGGTTTGAGCCGAAATCCGTCCCGAAGAGCAGATTTTCAAAATGGCAGATGTCAATGCTGATTTATCAGGCATTTCAATAATAGTCATTACATCGAACTCACCAATTATTCCATAAATAGCAAGAAGCTTTCCCCCGTAGGATGCAATGATTTTCTTTACCGCTTCAAACCGGGAAGCCGTGTTTTTAATGTCCATGAGACCATCTCTGGTGTATTTCCAAAGCGTTATATAAACTGGCATGCTTGATCCCCTCCCTTCTTATTAATATAGTAAGACCGCCCCCAACGTTACGGCTGCTTGAGCAAAGTGCCGTGGTTCCCCTTAGTGCAATTACTATGAAATTTAGCATATTCTGTCATACAAATTCAAGGAAAGATTATACCTTTTGAATTTTAACTTTGTGGTATTTTTATTGGTTGTCTATAAAAATGTTTTGAGATAGATTTGGGTGGTAATTTCAAAGCGTAACCAGACAGGAGTGAAAATACATGAATGACGGGCAAAACCAACTGGACCAGCTCTGTATCAACACTATTAGAACCCTGGCAATGGATGCTGTGCAGAAGGCAAACTCCGGCCATCCGGGTACTGCCATGGCACTTGCGCCGCTTGCCTATGTCCTGTGGACACGAGTTATGCACTTCAACCCGCACAATCCTGTTTGGTTTAACCGCGACCGCTTTGTTCTCTCCTGCGGCCATGCTTCGATGCTTCACTATGCACTGCTGTATCTGACCGGCTATGACCTGACGCTTGAGGATATTAAAAACTTCCGCCAGTGGGGGAGCAAAACCCCCGGTCATCCCGAATCCGGTATAACGCCCGGCATAGAGACGACCACGGGGCCGCTTGGTCAGGGCCTGATGAATGCCGTGGGCATGGCCATGGCTGAGGCCAGACTTGCAGCACTTTTTAACCGGGACGGGCACAAAATCGTTGATCACTGCACCTACGGGTTCTGCAGCGATGGCGATCTGATGGGAGGGGCCTCCCATGAGGCGGCATCACTTGCAGGCCATCTCCGGCTGGGTAAACTGATTATTGCATATGATGATAACCGAATCACTATCGAAGGGGAAACTGCGCTTACCTTTTCAGAGGATGTCGGCAAGCGGTTTGAGAGCTATGGCTGGCATGTACAGAATCTGGGCGACCGTGCAAATGATATTTCTATCCTCACGGCGGCATTTGCTGCTGCACAGCAGGAAAAAACCCGCCCTTCGCTGGTCATCGTCCGCTCCCACATCGGCTACGGTTCCCCGCATTTTCAGGACACCAAAGAGGCTCATGGCCAGGCGCTCGGAGAAGAAGAGGTAAAACTCGCCAAGAAATTTTATGGCTGGCCTGAAGACGCGTCTTTTTATGTGCCTGAAGCGGCACTGGCACACATGCAAAAGGCCGTGGAACGTGGTTCACAGCTTGAAGAAGAATGGAACGAAAAGCTTGCACGCTACCGGAAAGCCCATCCAGACCTTGCCGGACAATGTGCGGCAGCACTGAGCGATGAACCTCCTTCAGGATGGGAAAGCAGTATCCCGGTCTTCGATCCGGATAGCGCACCCATTGCAACCCGCAGCGCATCAGGTAAAGTACTGCATGCGATTGCCCGCACCATCCCCTGGCTTATGGGAGGCAGCGCAGACCTGGGACCCTCGACCAATACGCTTCTTCCTGATTCAGGCTATTTTTCAAGCAGTAATTACACAAACCGCAACATTGCCTGGGGGATACGCGAACACGCCATGTGCGGCTGCTCATCCGGCATGGCCCTGCATGGCGGTGTGCGACCCTATGCAGCCACGTTCTTTATTTTCAGCGATTATGCCCGCCCCGCCATCCGGCTTGCAGCGCTGATGAAGTTACCGGTCATCTATGTGATGACCCATGATTCCATTGGTCTTGGCGAAGACGGCCCAACCCATCAGCCGGTCGAGCATCTTGCCTCATTCCGCGCCAT
Source organism: uncultured delta proteobacterium (assembly GCA_903924805.1). GTDB lineage: Bacteria > Desulfobacterota > WTBG01 > CAIYCZ01 > CAIYCZ01 > CAIYCZ01. The sequence goes on from CAIYCZ010000313.1 coordinate 10,267, forward strand.
GCCGGGTCTCTGCATTATCCGCCCTGCCGATGCAAATGAGGTTGCCTGGGCCTGGCGTGCAGCCATAAACCGAAAACACGGCCCCAGCATGCTCGTTCTCACCAGGCAGAATCTCCCGGTTTTTGACCGCTCCAGGGTTGCCGGTGCGGATGGGTTATTGAAGGGCGCCTATGTACTCTCGAGGGAACCGGCAGACACCCCGGATGTCATACTCATTGCCTCCGGCTCAGAAGTGCATCTCATCCTTCAGGCACAGCAGCAGCTTGCCCGGGAACATATTAGTGCCCGCGTGGTGAGCATGCCAAGCTGGGAACTGTTCCGTGAGCAGCCACAGAGCTACCGTGATAAAGTTCTGCCTCCTCACAGCAAAGCCCGGCTTGCTGTTGAAGCAGGGTCACCGCTTGGCTGGCATGAATGGGTTGGCGATGGAGGGGATATAGTGGGGATCACCCGGTTCGGCGCAAGCGCACCAAGCAGGGAATTGTTTAAACAGTACGGGTTCACTGTCGAACAGGTAGTTGAGAGGGCGAAAAAGATTTTAAAATAGGGGCTTAGGTTAAAGGTGAAAAGGCCAAGAGGTTAAAAGGTAAAAAAGATAAAACTTAATAAACCGCTTCGCCTCTTTGCCTCTTAACCTTTTTACCTTATCAATTATGTAACGGGAGGAATAGTGAGCAAGCAAACCTGTGAGATCGGCATTATCGGCCTCGGCGTCATGGGCCGAAACCTTGCACTCAACATTGCCGGGCATGGCTTCCCGGTTGCTGTCTATAACCGAACCGGGGAGAAGACCCGCGCGTTCATTAAAAAAGCTGTTGCCGGCCTGTTGGTTCATGCCGGCTATACCCTTAAAGAATTCACCGGTCTCCTTAATAAACCACGAGCTGTCATGCTAATGCTGCCGGCAGGTGCCCCGGTAGACACACTGATTCAGGAGCTTGTGCCGTATCTGGAGCAGGGAGATATGGTAATTGATGGGGGAAACTCTCATCCCGCAGATACTGACCGCCGTGATGCAGCGTTGCAGGGAAAAGGCGTTTTCTATCTGGGGGTTGGCATCTCGGGAGGCGAGCATGGGGCACGCTTTGGTCCGAGCATTATGGCCGGCGGGCTACAAAAAACCTATAAGCGGATACAGCCCATCATGGAGGCTATTGCTGCCCGGGTGGATGGTGAACCCTGTGCTGCCTGTCTTGGAAATGGTTCTGCCGGCCATTTCGTGAAAATGGTGCATAACGGCATCGAATATGGCCTCATGGAGCTGATTGCTGAAACCTATGACTTGATGAAGCGGGGGCTTGGACTCACTGCAGATGAGCTCCAGCGCCTTTATGCCCGGTGGAACCACACAGAACTTGAAGGGTACCTGCTGGAAATCACTGCCAGCATCTTCACCCATAGTGACGAAAAAACCGGAAATCGCCTCATCGACATGATACGCGATAAATCCCACCAGAAGGGAAGCGGCATGTGGATCTCTCAGGAGGCAATGAACCTGGGGGTTCCGGTGCCAACCATTGACAGTGCAATTTCAATGCGCTTGCTGTCAGACTATAAGGATGAACGGGAAGCTGCCGGCAAACTATTTGCCGGTCCAAGCCCTGCCCGCATAAAAAATTCCGACAACACTATCGAGCAATTGCGCAATGCTCTCTATACCGGAATGATTATTACGTATGCTCAGGGGTTCACTCTGCTGCAACAGGCTTCCCGTATTCATACCTATGCCATCAATTGCGCAGAGGTCGCCCGTATCTGGCGCGGCGGCTGCATCATCAGGACAGCGCTGCTGGAAAAAATCTCTGCTGCGTATCACAGCAATCCTTCCCTGCCTAACCTGCTTGTTGACCCTCACATAGCAGAGGATATTAAAACGCGGCAGGGTGATCTCCGTTCTGTGGTTCGTATTTCAGCAGAGGCTGGGATCCCTGCACCAGGGCTTATGGCTTCACTTTCCTACTTTGATGGCTACAGAAGCACGTGGCTCCCTGCTAACCTCATCCAGGCACAGCGCGATTACTTTGGCGCCCATACCTATGAGCGAGTGGATGCGCCGGGGACGTTCCATAGTGAATGGCAGAAAAAATAGGAATTGGGGGTTAGGGGTTGGGGGATAGAGAAATTCGGAATGCGGACTTCAGAGTGCGAAATGAAAAACGGTGATACATAATGTGTTAGCCAGAATTTAATCTTACGGAATATGATACGGGCTGAGATAAAATTCCCAATACATTAAATATCTTGCGCGTTGTTATGCTGGAAAAAGCTTGAGGAAATTGGCAAAGAGTTTAGAGTTTAATATTGCCAAATACAGCACGGTAAGCACTGTGATAGGGATGGCCAGCAGGTAAATAAAAACAAGCGAAAGCCTGCAAAACAGCTGGAGCACATTGAAAAGCAATTTAGTAAAGGTCAAAGGCAGACCCCTTTACTCTTCCTGAAAGACCACCGAACAGAGCCTTGAAAAGGACAATTTAAATTGACATGTTTGTCGTCATTTGGTATGTAATATGACGACAAACATGTCAAAAATATCTATGACCAACGATTGGATTCCACGATTACTGGATTTGCCTGCTCTTCTTAAGGCGAAGTCTCACTTTCTGTTGGGGCCTCGGCAGACAGGTAAGACATCCCTGCTCGGTCGTACGCTCAAGGCCGCGCGTGTGTACGATCTTCTTGATACCTCGGTCTACCTGGCATTCAGCCAACATCCCGGGCGTATGAGCCAGGAACTCATGCCTGAGGACCGTATCGTCGTGATCGACGAGATTCAGCGCCTGCCGGAACTGCTGAATGAAGTTCACCGCCTGATCGAAACACGCAAAGTACGGTTTCTGCTCACCGGTTCAAGCGCACGGAAACTCCGCAGGGGTGGCGTGAATCTCCTGGGGGGGCGCGCCCGAACAAAATACCTTCATCCGCTCACCTGCAAGGAACTGGGCCGGCGCTTTGACCTCCGGAAAGTAATTGAGCGAGGACTGCTTCCCTCAATCTATTTTTCAGATGATCCGCGGGCCGATCTCCAGGCATATACGGGCTTGTATCTGCAACAGGAGATTATCGCCGAGGGAGCGACACGCAACGTCCCTGCCTTCAGCCGTTTTCTCAAGGTGGCGGCCTTCTGCAACGGTACGATAGTCAATTTTACCAGTGTTGCAAATGATGCCCAGGTTGCCCGCACGACTGTTTATGAGTATTTCGACATTCTAAAAGACACGCTCGTTCTCTATGAACTTCCAGCCTGGAGAAAGACAGTGAAACGCAAACCGCTTGCATCATCAAAGTATTATTTCTTTGACGTAGGGGTTGTATCGGCTATCCAGGGCAGGATATTTTATCCCGGCACACCGGAGTTCGGAGAAGCTTTCGAGACATACCTCATGCACGAACTCATGTGCTTCAAAGATTATATATCTGGAGAACCGTTGAGTTACTGGCGATCCACCTCGGGGTTTGAGGTGGATTTTATCATCGGGGACCACACAGCGGTGGAAGTAAAAGCAAAGGATACCATAGCCCCTCAGGATGTCAAATCCCTGAAGGCACTTGCTGAGGAAAAAAAACTCAAGCGCTGCATCTGCGTAAGCCTGGAACCTCGCCAAAGGAAATTTGATGGGATTACCGTTCTTCCCTACAAGGAATTTCTGGAACAGCTATGGAATGGAGAATACACATAGCTTCTACCTTCGTCTATGACCGGCTTCATGCCTCTCAAGCCCCGTTCCTAATGCTTTCGGGATAAGCAGGGTCCCCGCACTATGAGCGAGTTGATGCGCCGGGGACGTTCCATCGTGAATGGGAAAAGAATAGGGAAAAGTAGCAGAAGGCAAGGATTAGTCTCTTAAGACTAAATTTCTTGCAAATATGGAAAGAAAAATTAAAAATCTGAAACTCAAGAAATCAGGATATTTTTGTTTTTACCTTCATGAGTTCCTGAGTTCCAAATTCAATCTTCTTTGTTTCTTTTTTAGTCTTTGCGGTTAACTGTAGTTCCGGCTTGTCCGGATTAGGGGATGATAGGTTATGAAAAGGCGGGGTGCAGAATGAAATATAGGGGTTATTGATCTAGTGTTAGGGGATGGGTCAGGAATCAAAATAAAACAGGATGCATGATTTTTTAATATCTTGCATCCTGCATCATAGATCAGGGAACCTTAACTACTGTTATCCCAAGTCCAGTAAGCAGCGATCCATCCCTGAGACCACGTATCACCACGCCAACTGCATGCTTAAGCTTTGGGCTGCCTTCTGCTTTCAGCTCATTCAGGAATCCAATTACCTCGCCTGTCACCTTCCCGGACACGGTTACTTCACTGCGTGCAACAAACTCTCCGGCTTTATTGATATGAGCACTTACCAATTGCTTCAACTGTTCTTTAAGCGCCGGGTTCCGGCTTAAAATTAAAGTTACCTCCGCGGCGTTCTGATAATAGACGGCAGCTACCATTGCCCCTGAACCGGTATTAATCCAGGAATCCCGAAACGCTCTCAGAGTATCTAATTGCTCCTGATTATCCAGAGAACTGGCAAGCGGACATGCAGGTCCCTCTTCGGCAGTTGTTGTGGTGCTTGCAACTGCTGTGGTGGTTGTGGAAGCCCCGGTAGCGGTGGTGGTCGTCGTGGGAGTTTCCTTCCATCTGTTATAGGCAAGGTTTAAGAGCTGCACAAACTCGCCGGTCGCTTTCAAGTTTCCCGCCTGGCTCGGATGGTCGTCATTAAAGCTGCTCGGGTATTCAGACACATTCGGGTTGCCGTCGTTATCGCCGTCAATTTTGTACTGGATATCATTATTCCACCAGCGGTGGTGATTACCGGTTTCCCTATTCAAGTCATTTATCTGCGCAGTACCGCCGTTGGTCGTTAATACATTATAGAAATCAAATACAAAAACGTTTTTATAGGGATAGTCCTTGAGCCATTCATTTACCAGCCACTGATTGAATGAGCGGGCATTGGCTGCATTAGTGGGGTCAGTGAGAGGTGGAGCGGATATAACAATAAACAGCTTGTCCTGACGGGTGCGGAAATATTCAAGAAGATCAATATAAATCCCCTTGGCATTAGCTACCGTGTGATACTCGGAGCTTGAATCCTGGCTGCGCAACGGGTTGCTTTCAATGGAAGGTACCGGGTCATTCGGACTGCCCTGCAGATTCGAGTTGGGGAAGCAGGATTTAAACATGATAATTACGTTTTCCCCGCCCGGGTTGTCTTCAAGACGCGAATAGCTTGCATGCTGCTCCTGCTCAACATAGAGCGCGTTTAGGTATGTTGTGCTGTGAGGGCCGCGAAACCAGCTATACCAGTTGCCGATGTCAGTATGGTCGCCTATTTTGTCATAGCCCACATCCAGGTCATCCGGACCCCACCCGTAATTGGTATCGCTGACAAAGTAATGATTATCGCGCAGGGCAATGCCCAGCCCCCCGTTATCGTCAGACAGCCAGTTCTCACCGGTGGAGTGGTGAATAAAAATCAGACGCACCGGGTTGCCGGGAGGTGCAACGCTTGGCATCTGGTTAAAGGGAGCTTTTGTGTGCCAGTCAACAGACGCCCCTGTACTTATCAGGCAGGCACTTATTATCAGGCAGAAGAAAATCGATTTTTTGTTCATTGTAATCCCCTCCATTTAAAAATAAAATCATGGATTATGCATCCTGCATCATCTTCATTGAGGATTCAGCCCTACATATCCTCAAGAAAATCTGCCGTAGCGTTAATAATGATTTCCTGCTGTGCTGCCCGGCTTATATCAGCAGGGTTGTCATCCGGCTGCAGAAAATTCTCATCTTTGCCATCCCAGTAATAGCCAAACTGGGTATGATTACCGCCTTTAATTTCTACCCAGATAGTATCTTCCGGTAAATCCTGATGGGAGTCTGCAATATCCTTTGCATCGGTAAGGCCGTCTTTAGTTCCATAGACAGAGATTACCTTTAAATTTGTATCACGGAGGCTAAAGCTGCTGGATGGATATGAGGCCCATAGAACCACACCGGCAATCTTTTCTGTATATTTTTGAGCATAATCACAGGCCCCTACACCACCCAGGGAGTGACCGCCGATTGCCCATGTTTTAATCTCGGGATATTTACGCATTATAATATTTGCCCGTTTATACCCCAGGAAGGCAATGTCCAACGGCATTCTTACAATAACCGCTATATAGCCTTTTGCTGCAATAGCATGGGCCGTAGGCGCATATGAGCGCGGGTCAACTTTGCCGCCCGGATAAATGATAAATCCCTTTGATGGAGTTCCCTGTTTCGGCTCAAAAGCATAATAGAAGTCAGAAGCATTTGTTGTGTCAACAGTTTCATCTCCATTCAAGGCTTCAAGTGCTTCAGGCAGCGGCTGATAGGAGCCGACAGAACCTGCGGTAACAGCATTTTGACTAAAAACCAGCAGCAGTAAGGGCAGCAAAAGCAGCACTGCATATTTTTTCATACTTATTCATCCTCCTGTAGCCCGTTTTTTAATAGAACGACTATGAAAGGTCATTGTCGAGCACATAAGGAATATAAAAAACCCTAACAAAAGGGTTTTTGACTGTCAATGAATTAAATAACAGGACTTTCCCCAAAAATTTTTTAGTGCAGCGTTTATAGGGCGCATGGGATCGTCTCATTAAGAAGTCTGGAATTGAGCACTGGTGCTTTATCCATAAAAGCATGGCTGTGAGGATAGCACTATGCGCAGTTTTTAAGTGGTTTTAATGCATAAGTTTTTGATATTACATTTTAATTTTTTATTTGACACGCCTGATAAACTAACTTATACTCCCCGCAGACTGGAAAACCCGGTCTAAAAAATATATTCTTACCTTTTAGACAGATTTACCAATTCCATACCGGCTCTGGCCAGTACACCGAGGCAGCAACACTTACTTATTTAATTCTATGGAGCATGTATAGCACAATCCGATAATAGTATCTTATTTAAGAAAGAGCACACCCACTGATTGGTTGCTACATCTCTCAACCACGGATTGGAAAATGTCTTCCGGATTATGGAAGCCATTTTTTGTAGCAAAACCGATGAGCTAATCGGATGAAAGCGGTTTCCGAAGGTAACGTGCACGTAACTGGTATGGGGAAAATTAAAGAGATGCAAAGGGCTCAGTTCCTTAATCGCTTCATTCTTATAGTCTTCAGCCTTGTTCTAATTCTGCTCCCCCAAAGCGCTTACTGCCGGCAGAAGCCCAATAACGTTACGCCCAAACAATCATTAAACTCAAAAAAATCCCCCCCCAAAGCTGTTGTTAAGGATGATATTCTCCAGGATGAGCTGGTAAAATATCTTGGTACCCGCTACCAGAGAGGTGGAAGCGGTCCCGGGGGAGTGGATTGTTCTGGTTTTGCCCGGCTTATATATAAAAATATATACGGGATAGAGCTTCCCCATAATGCCGCTTCCCAGTCAAAATGTCCTCCATCCCTGCTTAAAAGAGTATCGCCAGAAAGGCTGCAGCCCGGAGATCTTATTTTCTTCTCCACCAGCAATAAAAAGAAAGGGATATCCCATGTAGGCCTTTACCTTTCAGACGGCAAATTTATCCATGCTTCCCGGTCAAAGAGAGAGGTTACTATCTCCGCTCTCGATGATAACCACTGGAGATCAAAGATCGTTTCAACAAAACGGCTCGCAAGCCTTGTCCCGTGGGATGAAGAATTCACCCTGCAGTCTTCGGCCGCTGCTTCCTATTCTCTGGGCGGCAAAAATACGGTCAGGCTGCACTATACGGCAACTGCAGTGCCTTCATCCAATAAGACCCGGAACCGGTATGCATCAGCAAATTATTCCTTCAAAGCACAGTCTCACAACCTGGAACTGGGGTACACAAAAGCATTGTTAGGGAATTCATTAAACCTGACCATGACTGCTTTCAGAGAGCAGTTTTCTACCTATGATGACGTTGCAGAATACACCGGCAAACCCGGCATCAGGGGAAATTACCCGTACCTGTCCTCATATAGCCAGGGTATCAAAATGGCAGGTTACATTAAACCGTTTGAGTGGCTGAGCATAACCCCATCAGTTGCATATTATAATTATGGCACAGGAGTAGATGACACTGGTCTTCCCCATCGTTCACTGGGCCTGGATGTCAACCTCAATCCTCTGTCTAACCGGTGGTCTTTATCTACCGGGTTTCAGTACTCAAACCTGAATTATCCTGGCACCGGACTGACCGGTAATAATAATGATCTTAATGCGGTTGATATGTCTTTCAAATACCGCCAGCAGGTATCTGACCGTATGCAGCTTACCCTCATCGGACAGCATGTCCAGACATCAGGCAGCGGCCAGGAAGACTTCCTGCGCTATGATGAACGGACCGATGAACGATTATCATTTATGTTGAATTTCATGTACTGATCTTTTGCGGTTCTGTAAAATAATATATTCCTGCAGATACCACACGTTCCCCCACAACCCCTGCGCAGCAGTTTCGCAACAAAAATACCTTGTAAAAAATCCCCGATTGCAATAGAAGAGGGTATCAGCAGCAACCCGTTTCACGTACCCGGAGCCCGGGGACACCACGGAGCTGCCGAATTAGCAGGTTGTTAAAAAAGTAACTTTTTCCAGTACCTCACATAACCCCTGAGCATGAGGTAACCATGCCAGAGCTGCCCAAAACCATACGCAAGCGTGATGATTCTCTGGTCAGTTTTGATGAACAGAAGGTACGGAGAGCCATTTTCAATGCTGCCCTTGAGGTGCTGGGTGACGAAAAACAGGCACGGGAAGTAACAGATATCTCAAGCGGCAAAGCCCTCGAAAAAATCGGCTCTCTATACCGTGATGCTATCCCATCGGTTGAAAATATCCAGGACATTGTTGAAGAAGTATTAATGGAGGCCGGCTGTGCAGCCGTGGCCAGAAGCTACATCCTCTATCGCGAAGAGCATAAAAACCTCAGGCAGGCCAAGGTGATATATGGTATCCGGGATGACCTGAAGCTTCCCCTCAACGCCCTGTTTGTCCTTAAAAAACGCTATCTGCTCAAAGATGATGAGCAGCATGTGATTGAGACCCCGCGCCAGCTTTTCCAGAGAGTTGCTCATGCCGTAAGTGAAGCCGAGTTGAACTTTAAATCATCCCACCGGCGTGAAGAAGTAGAAGAAGCGTTTCTGGGGATGATGACCCGGCTTGAATTCATGCCCAATTCACCCACCCTCATGAATGCCGGTACCTCTCTTGGCCAGCTATCTGCCTGCTTTGTCCTGCCGGTTGAGGATTCCATAGAAGGAATTTTTGAAACATTAAAACATATGGCACGCATTCATCAAACCGGCGGCGGCACCGGATTTGATTTTTCCCGCCTCAGGCCCCGCGGAGATATAGTAAGCACGACAAAGGGAGAAGCCTCAGGCCCGGTCTCTTTCATGAGTGTTTTTAATCAGGCAACCGGCATCATCGTCCAGGGCGGCAGGAGGCGCGGCGCCAATATGGGCATTCTGCGCTGCGATCATCCTGATAGTGTGGATTTCATCGAAGCAAAAATTAAAGACGGCGCTTTCCCCAATTTTAATCTTTCCGTAGCGGTTACGGATGAATTCATGGAGGCAGTCCGTAGCAACAGCACCTTCAGCCTGATAAATCCCCGCACCCGGAAAAAGGTTAAAGACCTAAAGGCTAAAGCTCTTTTTGATTTGATAGTGCTCTCGGCCTGGCGGTCAGGCGATCCGGGGCTGGTCTTTCTTGACGAGATAAACCGCCAAAATCCGACACCGGCAGCTGGATTGATAGAGGCTACCAATCCCTGCGGTGAGATACCGCTGCTGCCCTATGAGAGCTGCAATCTCGCCTCCATTAACGTGGCCAAATCAATAAAGGGAAATTCCATAGACTGGGATGCATTAAAGCACCTTATCTGGTGGGGGGTGCGTTTTCTGGATAATGTCATTGAGGTTAACAACTACCCCTTGCCGCAAATCAAAAAGATCACGTTAGCCAACCGCAAAATAGGCCTGGGCATCATGGGTTTTGCAGATATGTTGATTAAACTGGGAATACCCTATACCGATGAAAAAGCGGTGGTTACAGCCCGAAGCCTCATGGAGTTTTTCCACCGGGAGTCTTTCAATGCTTCCCAGAGCCTGGCCACGGAGCGCGGGCCATTCCCCAATTATGAAAAATCCGTGTATCCGCAACTGAACGTAACGCCAAGAAATGCCACCGTGAATACCGTTGCACCGACCGGAACTATCAGCATCATTGCCGGCTGTTCAAGCGGTATTGAACCGTTGTTTGCCCTGAGTTATGTGCGTAACGTCCTGTCCGGAACAAAGCTGTTTGAAATCCATCCCCTGTTTGCAGATGAACTTCGCCGGCGCGGACTCTATAGCAAAGAGCTTATGGCCGAAGTTGGGAGATCAGGCTCGATTCAGCGCATGAATACCATACCGGAGGATATGAAAAAGCTTTTTGTCATTTCATTTGATGTTCCTCCCGAGCAGCACCTTAAAATTCAGGAAGCATTTCAAAAGCATACTGACAATTCTGTCTCCAAAACCATAAACCTTCCTGCAGATGCAAGCGTTGAAGATGTGGCACGCATCTATATGACGGCCCATGAATTGAAGTGCAAGGGCATTACCATCTACCGCTACGGGACAAAAGAACAGCAGGTGCTGTCGTTTGGCTCACAGCCGGGAGAAGGAAATGAAACCTCGCATCTTATTACTGCCGAGCCTGAATACTCGGGAGGATGCCTGTCAGGGACGTGCATATTTTAACCATTCGTTACGACATACTATGAGAGTAGAGATACGTATCTTTAAGTTTTGCTTTAAACTCTAAATACTAAGCACCAAATACTAAACAATATCGAATGACTTAAATTCCAAATTCAAAACCTTATGTTTGGATAGCAGT
>CAIYCZ010000314.1 GCA_903924805.1 uncultured delta proteobacterium
GATTATGGTGATGTCAGGGGTAATATTTTTTATGATATAAATAATTGCAAAGAAAAATGGCCGGATGGGAGCCAATTATATTCAGAGGATTTAATGAAATTGGATACCTTCCATATTGCATTAAAATTTGTTGCGTTTGTTCTGCAAGACCCGGGACTATATCTGAAGAATTCTTTCATGAAACTGAGCTGTTTTTTTTCACCAAACCAGAACGTCATAATTTTTATTAAAACAAAGTTTGACTCGGTGCATCCTGTTGTTACTGGAGCAGTTTGTCTGGGGATAAGTCTTCTCTACATATTGATTATATGTGGCGGGCTATTGGGGATTGTATTCTCTAGGGATTCATTTCGTCCGGTATTTATATCGTTTATAATTTTTTATTGTCTGCTCGTCTTTTTTACCGTTGGCAATTCAAAACTGCGGCTCCCCTTAATGCCATTTTTCATAATTTATTGCTCATACTTTATTATGAGTTTTAAAAATGGTACTTGGAAGAGAGCTTTTTCAAACAAGTGGATTTTGATTATTATTTTATTTTTTTTAAGTAATAGTATTTATAAGTACCATGAGATACTGCTATCACCTGCAGAAATCGCCGTGCAAAAGATAGAGCTCTGCAATCACCTAGGATTTCCGAAAACAGCACTGTACCTGTTTGAGCATGATAAAGGGTCTTCACATTCAGCCAGCGAAAAGGAGCGGTTGAAGCGTGCTGAAGCAGCAGCGCGAAAAAAACTTTTTGTGTCACATGCTGCAAAATAATGTTCCTCTTTCCCTGGTCACCTCGTGAACTTGCGGCGCCCGCAATGGTCCTGCATAGGGAGACTGGCGCTTGTCAGCCGCCTGCTCCTTATGGTTCTGCGCACTATTGATATATCCACCGTCACCCGGTATTTTACCCTTCATCTGCTTGCCATTATGGTGTCTGTTTAACCGCTGGTATTATTATGCTTGAGCATGCTTGCCCTTCAGCTGGCAATTCTGGGGAGAACGCCCGCTGCTCCATTCATTCCGACATTTAAGGCTGTTATGCTTGCCATCGGCATGAATGCAATCATTCCCGGTCGTCTTGCAGAGTTGCTGAAGCCGACATTTTTAATGAATTATTGGAGGCTCACTCACGGTAGCCCAGGCGCTGCAATTTTTTCTCTATGCTCTGTTCCTGCTCTGCTGTATAAGGAATGGGGGCAGGAGATAAAACAGCGCAGGGTGCAACCGGTTGTTTGTAGGTAGGTGGTGAAGAACCTTTAAAAATGTTCAGAGGCCTTCCATCCAAGTCATCAGGAACTGGCAGACCAAAAAACGATAGGATGGTCGGACACACATCCTGAAGAGAAACTGCTTCTTTCATCTTTCCCGAGCAGCAGAGATGCTCACCTGAAACAATGAAAACCCCTTCCGGGCGATGGGAGCCGCTCATGCTCATGGAGCGCGCACCGCACATCTCTTTCCGGTGCAGCTTTTTAAGCACCTGCCCCGGATGAAAATGTTTATGGGGAAGGCATAGATAGGAATAATTGTCCGGGGTGTTGAGCTCAAGAATAATATCGGGAGCCAGATGAACATAGTGCCCTGAATATACTTCTTCCCGTTTCCAAGCCCGCTTTACTATCGGAGAAGCTGCTTCGGGGTCCTGCCAGGTTAACAATTTTTCTATAATGTTTTCCCGCAGCCTTTCGTACTCCGTGCCCTGAGACACATTCCCCTCAGGTTCCCTGCCGCAGAGGTTAATGTGAATGCTTGGAAAATAATTCAGATCCTCAGAAAAGGCCGCTGTTTTTTTCCAGACAATACCACCAAACCGGGCACTTGACTCCATCCGCTGCGCAAGAAACCGTGCCGGTGACCTGAAAACTTTTTCCTGAAAGCTGGCAGGGAGGCATGTTAAGCCCCATTGTTTAGAGAAGGAAAGCCCCTTTTCAAGCAGTGATGATGTTTGGTTCACGTGGAGATACCCTTCCTGGCAAAGCCATTGATTAAGAGAAATAGCTTTGTCTCCTATACCTCCAGACCCATGATCTGAGACAAGCAGAATCTGAGTATTCTCCCAGAGATTTTCCGTGAACTCTCCTATAGCCGAATCGACTCGTCTATATACGTCACGGATTGCATTTGCCAGGGAATCGTCCACAGGACAATAACGGGGTGATGACGGGTCGTGAAATTTCCAGAAGTGATGGGCTCCCGTGTCTGTTTCTCCAAAATGAATCATGAAGCAGTCCCAGGGCTCTTTCCGGTACAGGTACAGTGCAGTGTCAGCCTTTCTCTTCAGTGACTGGAATATTTTTTGACGCGCATCATAGTACCACTGCTTGTCCATCACCGTTTCCTGAAGCTCAGAAATCTTATAATCACCAACCTGTTCTTTAATCTCTGCCAGGAGCTTCTCTGGATAGACAAATGAGGAATCGATGCTCATAGCAACCGGTGAGTCAAAGCCGCTGATCATGAATCCGTTCACTACTTCAGGGGGGTAGGTGGCAGGAAGTCCCATGACACCAACCCGCAGGCCTTCCTCGCTCAATATCTGCCACAGGCTTTTAGCCCTGCGAAAGGTTGAATTAACAAAGCGCACCCGGTAGGTTCCCTGTACCCGCTCGGTGAAATCAAATAAGCCATGCTTGCCGGGATTTTTACCGGTGATGCAGGTAGTCCAGGCAGGAAATGTGGCAGGAGGAACGGTTGACAGGAGGGTATTCCATACGCCCTGCTGCATAAGGCGGGCAAGGTTGGGAAGCGACCCCTGTGCAATCAGGGGCTCAATGATATCCCCGGTAGCTCCGTCAAGGCCGATAATAAGCAGCCGCTTGTTACTGGACATAGCCAAGTGCCTTCAGCCGCTGCCGCGTTGCATCGTCTATTTCCTTTTTCTGTGCGGTATATGCATGCAAGAGTGCATCCTTAGATATGTTCTCAAGTGCTGCCTGCAGCCGGCTCACCACTTCAGGATGCTTCCCTGATACATCCGTTGTTTCCAGCGGGTCGCTCTCCACATTAAACAGCTGCACCGGTGGCTGCCGCCGGGGGCTTCCTTCCGTGGTCAGGATCAGCTTCCACGTATCTGTCCGCAATGATTTGATCACATTATTCTCATGGTCCTCTTCAGAGAAAACCATTGCTTCACCAGCATCTTTTGCCGGTCTCAACAGGCTTATGCCCTGCATTGCCTTTGGGATAGCACTTCCTGCCATATTAATAATGGTGGGGGCAACATCAAGGCTTCTGACCATACCGCGCTCTATGGTCCCTCTCTGCCTATTGCCAGGAAGCTTTATAATGAGCGGGACGTGGATTACTTCATCAAAGAGAGTGGTGCCGTGCCACCATCCACCGTGGTCATAGAACTCTTCCCCGTGGTCTGCGACTAATACGATCATGCTGTTATCATAGATACCCTGCTGTTTTAAGAAGCGAAACAGCTCCCCGATCTTTTCATCGCAGAAAGAGATTTCGCCGTCATAGAGCCTGCGCATCATGGCAGCCTTCTCTGGCAGCGGGTTGGGCGTGGTGACCCGGGCCACTGCCTGACCGTTGTAAGGATGGACAAAGTAGGGATCATGGGGCTCCATGTAATGGAGGTACAGGTAGAAGGGGAGATTTTTATTCCTTTCAAGCCACGCGGATGCCCTGGCAGTGACCACTGCTGCATCCTGGTAAAAATTATGTACATATTTTTTCTTAAACAAAAAACGTTCCCGAATTAGGCGCAGGAGGTTATAGAGGCATAACCGGGAAGAAGAATCCTTGGCGTAGAAAAAGAAGTCGGGTTCCAGGTAGCAATAGTAGTCAAACCCCTGCTGGAAGTTGAACTGTGGGGCAAGGTTAATATTGGCAGTCACAGCTCCGGTTGTGTACCCACGGGTTTTCAATACCTCGGCTACGGTTTCAACAGAGTCCGGAAGAATATGGGGCTTAAGATAGGTATTGTGCGTTGAGGGATACAAAGAGGTAAAGATGGTTGCACACTGGGGTTTAGTCCATGAGGACTGGGCGAAGTGTCTTGTATAGAGAATGCCGTCCCGAGCCAGACTGTCTATGGCAGGAGACTTCGTGTTTGTATATCCATAGCATGAGAGGTGATTTGCGCGGAGAGCATCAATCAGGATGAGAATAATGTTGGGCCCCGGTTTTCCAGTGGACAGTTGCACGGGCGCAGAAGGAGGACTCTGGAGGTTACCTGAGTTGAATGCAGTGCAATACAAAAAAGCGCCGCAGAGAAAAACAGCCCAGAATCCCAACAGCCCGTACCCTTTTGCAAAAAATCTGAATGGTCTGGTTTTAGAGCATTGTTTAACAATCCAGAACAGTGCTGCAGCCAGAATGGCAAACACGGTGATGAGTAAAGCATCCTGGAGTAAGGAAAGAGGCTGTTCATTCAGAAAATCGCGGACTATGCGGAATCTGGTAATAATAAATGCCAGTGGGATGAAAACTGCGCAGAACATGGAAGCCCAGTGGGTGTTCCCCACATCCTTGTGCCTGAACAGCGAATAAACACCGACAATTGTTCCCAGGCAAAAACCTGACAGGCCCCCGATAGCCCCATACAGCAGTGGTCCATAATAGAGCACGGTTCTTTCAGGAAGTCCTGGAAACGAAAAGATAATGAGCAGGCCCTCAAGCAGACCAACCAGTGACCCAGCCCAAAGTCCCATCAATATTCCAGATCTGATGCTCGTGCCCGCATTCTCTCTTATTCTTTGAATCTCTTCCGGGGGAAGGGATTCTGCTGCGGCTCGCTTGTGAGATGTGGTTAAAATTTCCTTCATTTCTTCAACCCGGGGGCGATACTCGGCAGGCCGAACCATAAATATTAACCCCCCGGCAAGACTCAGGATACCTCCTACCCAGAAACCCAGGTGGGCAAAAAGTATTGCCTTGGCAGGGCCTGCCATATTCCCCAGAAGCAGGGCAAATACTGCTTCCCTGATTCCTTCTCCCCCGATTGAGGGCCCAAGCACCGTACCGTAAATCATGATGGGACTTGCGAAGAGGATGTCCAGGATATTGATATTTGCGGTCTTAATGGACATGGCTGTGGCAAAGTACATGAGTGTTGTGCAGAGGTGAACCAGAAATCCGCAGGCAAGGGCCTGTGCCAGCAGCCCCACCTGGCCGCCATAGGCAGTGACAGCCTGAGCAATTTTATCCATTTTCCCCTGAAATTTTTTGCGCATGGGAATCGGGATAATGGCAAACAGTATCTGGAGTATACGCGGATTAAACAAAAACAGAAAAGAAAGTACTATGAAGACTCCCAACACCAGCAGTATGGCAACAAGCATTATCAGGTTTACCTTAAGGAATCGTAATCCCAGGGGGAGCGTGACAAACAGGAGAAAGGTGAGAGCAATAAAGCCAGTGAGCTTTTCAATGAGTATCACTGTGGCTGATTCAACGATTTTTTTTGTGTGTCGGGCAACATCATAGAGACGGTATCCGTCCAGACCGATGGTGCTCGGGAGAAAAATACTGAAAAACCGTCCCACCAGAAAGCTGCCCAGCAGATGAGAAAAGGGTAGCCCTATACCCTGCCCCTTCAGAAGAAGGTTCCATCGTATTACATTAGCCAGGAATCCGGAAGCCTGTATTGCCATGGCTAGGAGAAACCACTTCCAGAAAACCGAGACATCTATACCCTTAATTTCCTGCCAGAGGGAGAGCGGTGTAACCGGGATTAACTGTTTCTGGATTCCCAGCAGCCGCGGATTAAAGATGAGTATAAAAAGAAGTACGGTGAAAAGGAGCTTTATGCTCCACTGCACATATTTTCTCATAGCAGGGTTTCTCTCAGCATGGATTATTCAAGGTAGCCAAGGCCTTTGAGCCGCTCCTGGACTTTTGCAATATCCTCCTGGGAATAGACGTCCCGGTCTGCACCTGGTGCTGTATCAAACGGTTCACGGTACTGCACCGGATTATTTTTTACATGGTCTTCCCGGTAAATCTCCTGCAAATACCGCCCGTCCATATCAGATGGTATCGGCAGCCCGAAACTGTAGAGCACTGTTGGCGCGATGTCGGTGATGGCTGAACCGGTAATGGTGCTGTCTGTCTTTATATGGTTGCCCTTTGCAATAAAAACACCATTGCTGCGATGAAATCCATTGGGCGCATTCTGGCTGGAGAGGAGCCAGTTCGGAGCGCCCAGGAGCTGTCTGCCCAGGGTGCTGTAATTCTGTGCAACAAAGACGATGTCCGGTGCTGTCCGGGTAACCGGGCCGGAATAAATTTCTTCCCGGTACCATACCGTATCAATGAGTTTCTTCCCGGTGATGGGGTCATCAAGGGATAACAGTTTATCTTTAATAAATTTCCGCAAATCATCATATTCCTGACCAGGACTTACCACTCCGATTCCGTTGGCTCTCTTAATATTGATAAAAATTCCCTGGCAGGGGATGCTTGCGAAAAATGCTCGGGTAGTATTCCAATCAATTGCTTTATCAATATCTGATTTAAATGTTGAGCGGGTCTGCCTCACTTTTTTCCTGATAGCACGCTGTACAGCGGAGGGAATGAGCGCCCGGACCAGCAGAGAATCGCTGAGCAGCATCGCCCTGAAAAACAGCTTCTTTTTTATATTGTCCACAGGTTTTACTTTCAGCAGACCCAGATCCTCAAGCCACTTGTTAACATTGAACCACTGCAGGGTTGACCCGAATCCATGATCAGAAATGATAAAGAGGTCAATGTCCTTATGTTCAATCCTCTTTTCAAGCTCTCCCAGCATGGTATCAAATGCCTGGTA
>CAIYCZ010000315.1 GCA_903924805.1 uncultured delta proteobacterium
AATAAGCTATCAGCTGTCAGCTTTCAGATAAAACAAATAAAGGCTGATAACTGATTGCTGACCGCTCAAAGCATACACATGAAACCTCTCAAAATTCTTCACGTTGCCAGCCATAATGTTATCCAGGCAGGCGGTGCTGTTCAGATGATGCGGCTTGCCCTAGGATTAAAACAGCGCGGCCATGAGGTTATCTGTGCATTTAACCTGAAGCAGGGGGATAAAGACCCCGGCTTTGGCACCTTTGCACCATTGCAGGAGGCAGGCATTGAGACGGTAAGCTTTCCCATGCAGCGGCTGCAGAAATATGCCGGCATGCTCAATTTTAGAAAATTTTTAGCGGATAACCGGTTTGATGTTGTGCACGCCCACCGCTTCAGAGCACTCAGATTTGTCTGTATGGCATCAATGGGAATGCATATACCTGCTCTTCTGGGCGACAGAAAAAACAGCTATCCGGTGCCGCCAGGCTGGGCGCGCGTATATGGCAGGGAGAAGGTTGACCGGATCATCGTTAATGCAGAAGTTATAAAAGAGTTGCTGCTCAGGACCGGCAGGGTTGCTGCAAAAAAAATTGAGCTGGTTTACAATGGAGTAGATCTCAGTAAATTTCATCCAGCAGTTGACGGCAGTGCGGTGAGGAAACAACTCGCTATCGATGAAAGTGCTCCCCTGTTCGGGATGGTAGCAAACTTTGCTACAAAGAAATCTCATGGCATCTTTTTTAAGGCTGCTGAACAGGTGCTGAAGGAGATTCCTCAGACCACATTTCTCCTCGTCGGCGGTGGTGACCACAGCCGCTATGAAAGGCTGGTGCAGGAACAGGGCCGGGGAAGCAATTTTATTTTTACCGGCTTTCGCACAGATATACCGCAGATTATGGCACGTCTTGATTTCTCGGTCATTTCCTCCGGAAAAGGCGAAGGTCTCACCGGCAGCCTGGTTGAGTCAATGGCAATGGCAAAGCCGGTAATTTCAACTGACGTTGGCGCAAATGCTGAGTTTGTAAAACATAAAGAGACCGGGCTGCTTGTCACCCCGGGCAGTTCAGAGCAGCTTGCGGAAGCAATGTTCTATTTTTTGCGCAACAGAAAAGAAGCTGAAGAAATGGGAAAAAGGGCCTGCGCCTTTGTCAAAGATAAGGTTGACAATGAACAGCGCACCCTGCGCATGGAAAAAATTTACTACGATATTTTAAGAGAAAAAGGTGTAGCCACGGATTGATATAACTGAATTGAGCCACGAATGGACACGAATGGACACAAATGAAGATATAATTCTCTATAAGGATTTGTCTTATAGAATCATTGGCCTTGCCATGAGAGTTCATAGTGTGCTCGGACATGGTTTTTTGGAAAAAGTCTATGAAAGAGCATTAATGGTATTGCTGAGAAAGGAAAATATCGCGGCTGTACAACAAGCCCCGATAACGGTATCTTTTGAAGGGGAAGTTGTCGGCGACTATTATGCGGATATTCTGATTGAGAATAAAATAATTCTGGAAATTAAATCGGCTGAACAGATTATTGATGGCTACATAGAGCCCAAGCTCTTAACTATTTAAAAGGAACCGGCCTGAGATTAGCAATTATTCTTAATTTTGGAAAAGAAAAGCTGGAATACGAAAGAATGGTAAAATAAAATTCGTGGCTATTCGTGCAATTCGCGGCTTAGTTCTTACAATTCATGACCTTAATTCGTGGTAATTCGTGGCTTCAATTATAAAATAAACATTCGTGGTGATTCGTGAAATTCGTGGCTTTAATTCGTGATATTTGTGGATTATGAAAGCAATAATTCTTGCTGCTGGAGCAAGCAAGCGCCTCGGCAGGCTGACCGAAAATCTACCCAAATGTCTCCTTTCCCTTGGTGATAAAACGATAGTGGAGCACCAGATAGAAAACCTGCACCTGAACGGGGTGAGGGATATCGTAATGGTCACGGGATTCTGCGAAGACAAGATTAAGACGGCCTGCGGAGCTTCATTCCGCTATATCAGCAACCCGCTGTTTGCCACAACAAACAGTATCTACTCGCTCTGGCTTGCCAGGGAAGAGGCAAGAGAAGCTTTTGTAGTGATGAATTCCGATGTGGTATGTCATCCGCAGGTACTTGCCAATCTTTTGCATTCTCCTCATCCTGATGCGCTTGCCATCTCGTTTCATGAGCACCTGGGGGATGAGGAGATGAAAGTTAAAATCCGGGATAGTAGAATATGTGATATCAGTAAAGACCTGGACCCTGCGGAAGCGCAGGGGG
>CAIYCZ010000316.1 GCA_903924805.1 uncultured delta proteobacterium
TAAATTTCATAGATTGCGAACCGTATAAATTAGACTCTATTTCATTTTATCTTTCAAACTGAATACAGAAAAAAAACCACTTTTTCAACAGCCTGTTAGTGAGTATGGCGCGGAAGAGCCTTTTAATTGACACTGCCTTACCTTTATTCTATATTTAAATATCATGCACGGGGATATCTGTTAAAGAAAGGGGCTGAGATGAATATTTTATTTTATATGATCGTGGCTGCCGTTGCTTTTGCTTTATCAAGCCGCTTCTATGCCCGCTATATAGCGCGGTGTCTGGGAGAGGATGCAAAAAATCCGACTCCTGCACAGGTGTGTAATGACGGCAGGGACTATGTGCCGACCAAACGGCCGGTAGTCTTTGCCCATCACTTCTCCGCCATTGCCGGCGCCGGCCCTATAATCGGTCCTACGATGGCAATCCTGTACGGCTTTGTTCCGGCGTGGCTGTGGGTTGTTTTCGGTGGTATTATTATTGGAGCGGTTCATGACTTCACCGTTCTTTTTGTAAGTTTAAGAGAGGGAGGTAAATCAATTGCAGAGATTGCCCGGAAGACGCTCGGCACAGCGGGTTTTAACCTGTTTATTATTTTCACCATCCTGATGCTGGTTCTGGTGACCTCATCATTTCTAACCGCAACGGCCATCTCGCTCACATCGCTCTGGCCTCTGAGCAAAATCGGGGTAGCCGAGGGAGAAACATTTTTAAAGACGGTGGTGAAAGACGGCGTGGTGCTGGGAAAGATCGGCGGCATTGCCTCCATGTCGGTGATCATCATTACCCTGTGCTCACCGCTGCTTGGCTGGCTGATTCACCGGAAAGGAATAAACACCTTTATTGCATATGTGCTTGCATCAGTAATCAGCATAGTGTCAGTGCTGCTGGGTATTGCGTATCCGCTGACCTTTTCTCCAAACGTCTGGATGCTTATTCTTGCCGTCTATGTTTTGTTTGCCGCAGGCGTGCCGGTGTGGCTGATTCTGCAGCCGCGTGATTTTATAAATGTGCAGATACTCTATGGCGGGATCGTGCTTCTGGTGGTATCCCTGTTTTCAACGGGAATCCAGGGCGTATCTTTTTCAATACCGAATTTCAACTTTGCTGACGGAGTGAAAAATCTTGGTCTTGTCTGGCCCATGATGTTTATAACGATTGCCTGTGGAGCCATTTCCGGCTTCCATGCACTGGTTGCCGGCGGTACCACCGGCAAGCAGCTATCGTGCGAGTGTGATGCCCGCACGGTCGGGTTTAATGCCATGCTGCTTGAATCCCTGCTTGCTGTCTGTGTGCTGCTGGCGCTGGGCACCGGCCTCAATTTTACCGATTACAAGGCGATTGTCTGGCCAACAGATCCTGCAATAAAATCTAACCCGATTCTTGGGTTTTCCCTTGCGGCAGGGAACCTGTTCCATCAGGGGGTCGGTATTCCCGTTGCGCTCGGAACAGTTTTTGGCATCCTGCTGGTAGAGGGATTTGTTATCACAACCCTTGACGCAGCGGTGCGCCTTAACCGCTACCTGTTTGAGGAATTATGGTCTATCATTTTTAAAAACCCACCCCGGCTGTTACGGCACTACTGGGTTAATTCACTGCTGGCAGTGATACTGATGGGCATACTTGCCTATACCAATGCATTCAGTGCCCTCTGGCCGATCTTTGGAGCAGCCAACCAGCTTCTTGCAGCACTGAGCCTTCTTACGGTTTCAAGCTGGCTGTTGCTCAGGGGTAAAAAGTATTTATTTGTCATACTGCCTGCAGCGTTTATGATGGTAACAACGATTGCATCACTGATTATCCTGTTGGGGAACTATATGCAAAAAGCAAACTACATCCTCGTAGCTACTGATATTCTCCTGCTCATACTGTCAATTGGGGTTATTGTTCTGTCAATAAAAACATTCTTGAAACCTGCTCTGACAGCCCCGACTGAAATATGAAGAAGGGTTCCAGGATTCGAGGGTTCTTCTGAGTGCGGATTTCGGATTGCTGATTGCGGAGTGAAATTATTCCGCATTCCGAAATCTGCAATCTAAATTCACTTGAACCCTTGAACCCTCACGTCACTAACTTCAGCAAAAGGTGTTTGTGATCAGCGTTTAGCTTATAAAACAGTTAGAAATGGATATGAAGTGATGCGCGAGGAATTAGTTTCACCACAATAAACTACTAATAGAAGGGGAGGATAAACTATGAGTACTGTAATATTTTGGCAAACCGATATGAAGGCTGCCCTTGCTCTGGCTAAAAAAGAGAGCAAGCCGGTGCTGGTTGACTTCTTCAATCCCGGCTGAATTGGCTGCCAACAGATGGATGCGGTTACGTATCCGGATGCAAACGTTGCAGAATTCATGAATAGCAGCATCATACCCCTGCGCGTGTCTTTTGACAGCCAGCCCCTGGCAGCAGATTTCAATATCAAGTGGACGCCCACCCTTATTACCCTTGATGCAGAAGGTAAGGAGCACCACCGGACGGTCGGTTTTCTCCCCGCGGAAGAATTGATCCCGTCGCTGCTGCTGGGCATGGCAAAGACCTTCTTTGAAACAGAGAAGCTTGATGCGGCAATGAAATACCTGGACAGGCTGGTGCGCGATTACCCCAAGAGCGATGCGGCTCCGGAAGCAATCTTCGTCAGAGGCGTCTGCGGGTACAAGAGCACCCACAATCCAAAACCGCTCAAGGAAGCTTATGAAAAGCTTGCAGCCGACTATCCATCAAGCGAGTGGACAAAACGGGCATATCCGTACCGACTGCTATGATTAAAGGGTTCCAGGCAAAAGCGACTTTTTCAACAACCATCCAGGGGGCAATGGGTTCATGGGTTCCAGGATTCGAGGGTTCTTCTGAGTGCGGATTTCGGATTGCTGATTGCGGAGTGAAATTATTCCGCATTTCGAAATCTGCAATCTAAATTCACTTGAACCCTTGACCCTTTGACCACTTGTATCCTTGAACCCTCATAGTACATAGGAGAGAGGTAATTACATGAGACACAAGCATCTTATTCTTTTGCTGATTGCATTATTACTTATAACCGTATCATCTGCAGACTATGCGTTTGCCGACAAAGCTTCAGTGTCCATAGAATCCCCGCAGAATGCTGTAGCGGACGCTGAGATATTGATCAAGATAACCGTTACCCACAGTGCTGATAATTTTTTCCATTATGTAAACTGGGTATATATTATAGTCAATGGCAGGGAGGTGGCCCGGTGGAATTATTCATGGAATAAACGGCCTGATGGGGCCATTTTTACAAAAGAGATAACATACCGGATACAGGGGCCGGTCAATATAAAGGCAGAGGTCAATTGCAATATCCATGGCAGTAAAGGGCCTGCAGTGGTTAACGTTTCAGTAAAATAATCATAGTGGAGGGCAGTCATGAATATAATTCTTCTGCTTGGCATTATCAATTACGCGTTAGTGCTGATTCAGGTTGCTTCAGGCCTGCGCTATATAAAGATGTCTTTTGCTGCTCATAAACGGGCCGGCATTGCTTTGCTTGTCACCGCGACAATCCACGGTGCTGTGGCGATACTTGCAGATTAAACAGAAAAGTTAAAAGTGAAAGGTGCAAGGTGCAAAGTGCAAAGGGAAAGGTGCAAAGTGAAAGGTGAAAAGTAATAAAAGGGTTCAAGGATTCAAGGGTTCAAGTGTTTATGGTTTTGCATTTTTAAATGTATTTTCCTTGACCCCTAGAACTTTGGGCCCCTTGAACCCATAGTATTATTCAGGGAGATTTCTTAATGGCTATAGATATAACGGTGAAGATCGGCGGCGAAGCCGGGCAGGGGATACAGACGGTAGGGCAGCTTCTGGCGCTCACCTGCCAGAAGGCAGGGCTGTATGTATTTGCCATAAACGATTTTGAGTCACGGATACGCGGCGGACACAGTTTCTTCCAGATTCGCATCAGCGACCGGCAGGTTCGCGCGCCACACCATCAGGTACACCTGCTGATATGTCTGAACCGGCAGACGCTGGAACTGCACCGTGATGAAGTGGTGCCCCAGGGCCTGGTGATGATGGCGACCAAAGACGCTGTCGCTGAACAGGGGGTACTGTCAATACCGGTGTTTGATCTTGCGCAAAAAGCCGGAAGCAGCATAACTGCAAATACAGTAGCAGCCGGTTCCTGTCTGGCACTGCTGGGAGCACCGCTTGAGATTTTTTCTGATATCATATCCAGACAGTTCATTGGAAAAAGTGCAGACGTCGTGCAGCAGAATATCGCTGCAGCCCGGCTGGGCTATCAGGCAGTCGCCGGCGAACAATTCAGCGGAGCTTTTAACTGGGACGGAGGGGAGCCAAAAGGGATGCTCATTGAGGGTGCCCAGTCCATTGCCCTTGGCGCACTCGCCGGGGACTGCCGGTGTGCAGCTTTTTATCCCATGTCTCCCGCTACCGGCATAATGGCTCATCTCGCAGCAGTGGCTGACACATTCCCCCTGGTGGTTGAGCAGGCAGAGGATGAAATTGCAGCGGCAAACATGATTATCGGCTCATCTTTTGCCGGCGTGCGGTCCATGACGGCAACCTCAGGCGGAGGGTTCTGTTTGATGGTCGAAGCGCTGGGACTTGCCGGCATGACCGAGACACCCGTTGTGATGGTAAACGCCCAGCGACCCGGGCCGGCGACAGGGCTGCCAACCCGCACTGCCCAGGGAGACCTCCAGTTTGTTATCCGGGCTTCCCAGGATGAATTCCCGCGTTTTGTCTTTGCGCCGGGATCCCCGGAGGATGCATA